>CAYNOM010000001.1:0-47551 GCA_964398415.1 uncultured Polyangiales bacterium
GAGCAGCCGCCTCACGCGCTCGCGGGGCAAGAGCTTGCCGCGTGACAAATGCTTCTCGATGGCGCGGGCTCCGCCGCCGCCCGTCACTTGGGCCTGCTTGTCACGCAGGTCGTCGACCGCGCGGCGCATGGCAGCGGCGTTGTCGGCGAAGGTAGAAGACCGCGGATCGATCGCTGTGTGCAGCTCGGACATGGCTCTCGAACTCGAGTAGGTCGCGCGAGGCGTGTGCGCGCGTCGCGTTCATACTAAGGAGCATGTGACCATAGAGCCAATGGATGATTTGTATGATATCCATAGACAGCGTCTATGTTTGAGCTCTACCAGCTGCGCTACTTTCTCGCGGTCGTGGAGACAGGCAGCTTCACCAAGGCCGCCAAACGCGTACGCGTGTCCCAACCTACGCTCTCGGCGGGCATTCAGAAGCTCGAGGCCGCCCTCAACGTCACGTTGTTCAGCCGCTCGAGCCGGCGCGTGTTCCTCACGCCCGCGGGCACGCGCTTCGTCGAGCGCGCGCGCGTGATCTTGGCGGAGGTGCAACGGGCCCAGGCCGAGGTCGCCGACGTGCAGGCGCGCGAGGTGCTGCACCTCGGCGTGCTCACGACGATCCCTGCGTCACTCGTCGCACAGCTGCTGCGTGACTTTCTCGGAGCCAAGAGTGGCGTCGTGGTGGAGTTGTTCGAGGGCACCGAGCGCGAGCTCAAGACCCGAGTCGACGGGGAGCAGCTCGACGTCGCGCTCACGATCCAGCGCGCCGATTCGCGCAGCCACAGCGAGGTGCTGTACGAAGAGGGCTACTCACTGGCCATCGCGGCCCACCACCCGCTCGCAAGGAAGCCCGCCATCCAAGTGAACGAGCTGGCCGAGGAGCCGACGATCGTGCGCACACGCTGCGAGGTGCTGAGCGAGACGAGCCGCTTTTTCACGAATCACAACGTGCGTCCACGCCTGGTTTATCGCACTGAACAGGACGAGCGCGCCCTTTCGATGGTCGGCGCGGGGCTTGGCATCACGGTCATGCCCGATCACTACCGGGCCAGAGGGGTCGCGCGGCTGCCCCTGGTCGGTTTCGACGCACGCAGAAAGGTAGCGCTGCTGCATGGGCGCGGACGAAAGCGCAGGTCTCCCCTCGTCGAGAGCTTCGTGCAGTTTGCAGCGAGTCAGGCCTTTCCCCGTGACTGAGCGAAGGCCGTGGCGCAGCGCTGCGTGCGCGCTCTTCGTGCTCGGCGTCGTCATCGGCTCACTCGGCCAAGCCTCAGCGCAGAGCGATGCGCCCTACGTGCCTGCGAAGGGCGAAGAGCCCGAAAGCACCCTCGCCTGGTGGTGGAAGCACACGACGCCCGTTCCGATCGTGTTCTACACACCGGAGAATCAGCTTGGCTTTGGCGGCGGTGTGATGACCACCTACGCGCTGCCCGGTGCCTGGGCCGATCGCCCGAGCAACGTGCTCCTGTATGGGGTGTACACGACACGCAACCAGACCATCGTAGGAGCCTCGCACGAGCAGCGCTTCGCCGACGACAGACACGTGCTGATCCAAGAGTTTCGCTTCATCGACTGGCCCGACCGCTTCTACGGCTTCGGCAACGACACGCAGGCCTCCGATCGTGAAGACTATACAGACCACTACCTGCAGCTCGAGAGCGAGTATCAATACCGCCTTTTGAGCCGGCTCTACGTGGGCGCGCGACATCAGCTGCGCTCGAGCGAGACGCGCGACGTCGAAGGCGGGGGCACGCTCGACACGAAAAAGCCGCGCGGCGTGGGCCATCTCGTTTGGTCGGGCCTTGGCCCCCTATTGCTTTGGGACTCACGCGCAGGCTTGTTCTGGCCCACGGGCGGCTCCTTGCTCCGCGCCGATGCCACTCTTTTTCAGCCGGCCTTCGGCGCCGACTTCCGCGCCACGCTGCTACGCCTCGATCTGCGGCACTACCAGCCACTGTGGCTCGACCACGTGCTCGCGCTCAGACTCTTCGTGTCGGGTGTGCTCGGCTCACCCCCCTTTCAGCTCTTGCCCGCACTGGGCGGGAGCCAGCTGTTTCGCGGCTGGTTTCTCGGCCGCCTGCGCGATCGAACCCTGGCCGCCGTGGAGGCGGAGTACCGCATGGTGTTCTCGACGCGCTTCTCAGGCGTGGTGTTCGGCTCCGTGGGACGCGTGGCAGCTGAGCTGTCTGCGCTCAGCCCCAAGGACCTGCGCGCTGCGGGTGGGCTCGGCATACGCTTTGCGGTGCGTCCCGAGAGCCGCGCCAACTTCCGGCTCGACTTCGCCTACGGGGACGAGCCCTACGTGTACTTTCAGTTTCGCGAGGCGTTCTGAGCGCGCCCTACTGCTCGGCCCCGCACTCCGTGCAGCTCGACCTTTGTGCGGCGAGCGCGTGGACGGGTCCCGCCGCCGCGGCGAACAGCATGGCCATGGGCAGAAGCAGCGTGATCTCGGCCAGGACGATCGGCATCAGCGCGGTGAGCACACATAGCCCGGCGTACCAAGCGCGCTTGACCCAGCGAAACCCCGGCCAGGGCGTCTGCAGCGTGACCTCGCGCGCACAACGCCGGCAATGCCCAAGCTCTGCGCCCATGGCTCAGCGTTAGGGCCGACGCTCCGACAAATCAAGGCCGAACGACTCAGTGTCCGCAGCTGTCTTGCGCGTCGCCCTCGTCATCGCGATTACGCACTGCGTCAGCCACGCGAAAGATGGGCGTCTTCAGCATCTGCTTGAGCTCGTCGCTCGCGCCGACGCGCTCGAGCGCGACCTCGAAGCAACGCAGCCATTGATCGCGTTCGTCAGGTCCGATGGCGTAGGGCGCGTGGGGCTTCGTGAGACAGACGCTGCCGGTGCGCTTCGCGTAGAGCGCTGGCCCGCCCATCCAGCCCGACAGATACTCGAAGAGCTTCTGCTTGATCTCAACCAAGCTGTCGGCGTGCATCTTGCGGATGGTCTCGGCCTGGGGGAGCTCGTCCATCACCTCGTAAAACGTGTCGGCAAGGCGCCGCACGCCCTCCTCTCCCAGGATCTCGTAGGGCGTCTTGTGCTGCATCACACACACCTCGAACGTCTGCGTTCGGGCGATAGAGTGCGCGCGGTACGCGCCGCCGCAAGCCGCGTGGGGCTCCGGGTTGCAGGCGTAGGTTTTCGTGGTTACGGGTGCTCTGTGGGAGCACTGTTTCTTCTGTTCACCGTTCTGCCGTTCGTCGAGCTCTATCTGCTCATTCGAATCGGCACAGTCGTCGGCACACTGCCGACGCTCGGCTTCGTGATCGGCATCGGCATCGCTGGCGCAGTCCTCGCTCGCTCGCAGGGCAGACGCGTATTGAGTGAGCTGAGGCTCGCCCTCGCCGAAGGCCGGATGCCTGCCGAAGCTGTGCTCAGCGGAGTGCTGATCCTGATCGGCGGCGTGCTGCTCATCACGCCAGGGGTGATCACCGACTTCGTCGGGCTTCTCTTACTGTTTCCGCCGTCACGCCGGCTGCTCATGACGCTCGCGCAAAGGCAGCTCGAAGCGCGCATCCAGGCGGGCACCGTGCAGGTGCAGAGCCATGGTTTCGGCTCACCCATGGGTCACATGGGGCACGATGTGCGCAGCGTCGGCCAAGCCCCGCGTCCGCCGAGCCCCACGCCTCGCGGCGACGTCATCGACACGCACGGCGAAGAGGTTCCGTAGCATCATGGTGTCTCGATTTGGGGGACATCGACGTGCACACACCATGGTCTCGAATTCTGGTTTCACTCTCGCTCGTACACGGCCTGACCGCCTGCGGCTCCGACGGTTCTGGCGCTTCCAATGCCGATGCTTCGACATCACCTGACGATTCTGATGCCGACACGGACGAAGGTGGAGGCAACGGTGGGGGCGACAGTGGAGGAGGCAGCGGCAGCGCGAACGACGCTCCCGCGGGTCCGCCCTCCGACGGGCTAGGGCTTGCCGCGCTGCCGAGCTACAGCACCGCAGACAACGACGCGTTCCTCGCTGGCGTCGCCGGCACGCACGAGGTCGTGATCTTCCGGACGCCACAGGAGAACGAAGGCGCTCTCGGCAAGGGCTCCCTCGTGATCGCGCGCAAAGGTGATGGCTTCACAGCCGAGCTACGCGCAGGCGATGGCTCGATTGTGAGTAGCGTCGACAGCGCGACCGCGAAGAACGCGCAGCTCACGCCTGTGATCGGCCAAGTATTTGGGTTTGCAAACGATCAAGTCGATGGCTACCTCGCGATTCGCATCACCGCTGCGGGCGAGATCACGGGCACTGCGGGCGGCTTCGGACAGGTAGGCTTTCGCAACAACGTCACGGCCTTCGGCCGCAGCGTGCCCTCGCTGTTCAGACAGCTGGCAGGCACCTACCGAGGCGTCTCCCAGGCGCTCACCTGTGCCCAGCCCGAGGTTGTGCTCGAGCTCGCAGCAGACGGGAAGGCCGAGCTTTCGGGCTCCTACAACCTCAGCTGCGGCGAACAGACCTTGAGCAACACGTGGGATGGCAACGACGACTACGTGGTGCCCTACGAAGCCGGCTACGAGCTGATGCTCGACAGCATCAAAGGTGGTGGATCCCAGGAGGGCGGTGGCATCAGCATTCGGGTCAATGCCTGGTCCGACGACGCGCAGATCTTGCTCGTGAACAGCAACGGCGCGGGCGCCGCGGGCGCGATCGCCTCCGCCTCGCTCATCAAAGATGGCGCGCTGCCCACCCAGGCGCAGTTCGTGGTGCGCATGCTCGAGGACACCACGGTCGACGTGGTTGCCAGCGGCAGCACCGACCTCGCCCCGTGGAACATGGCCAACACGTCGTTCACCATCGGCGCCGATCAGAAGCTCTCGTTCGCAGGACAGCTCTTCGACTATCAGCTCGACAAGCCCGTAGAGGGCACGACGGATCAGAAGACGTTTCGCTTCCAGGCCATCTACGAGACGTACAACCTTCTCTTCGTCGAGCTCACCTTCAAGACCGACAAGACCTTCGTGAGCGGCGTGTTCGGCGGCGTGGGCGAAGGCTCGCTCTCGCCGAAGTGAGAGGGAGCTCAGCTCCCGTCCGAAATCGATGCAGAGGCGAGCGCGCCCGCAAAGCTCGGACCGAGGAAGGCTTCCTGCCTTTCGCAGGTCCGGGCTGCGGACGTAAGCCGCCTCTGCGCGCTTTCGGCGGGAGCTGGCTAGCTTGCGAGCTTCATGCGCCAACCCGGCATGGTCGCGAGCCACTTCTCCAGCTCCTGCGCAGGCAAGGGCTTCGACATCAAATAGCCCTGCGCATAGCGGCCGCCGAGCCTACGCAGGCGCGCGAGCTCCTCGGGGCGCTCGACCCCCTCGGCCACCACCGTGAGCCCGAGGTCGCGCCCCAGGTTGATCACGGCCGCGCAGATCTCTTCGCCGGCCGTGTGTTCCATGTCGCGTACGAAGGAGCAGTCGATCTTCAGCGTATCGATGCGAAAGCGGCGCAGGTAGTGCAGAGAGGAGTAGCCCGTACCGAAGTCGTCCATCGACAGCCTCACTCCCCGCGCCTGCAGCGCCGAAAAGGTGCGCGAGGCCATCTCGGTGTCCTCGAGCAGGCCGCTCTCGGTGATCTCGAGGCTCAAGTAGTCTGGCGGCAGACCGCTCTTCTCGAGCGCATCGTCGATGCTGGCCAGGAGATCGGAGCGTCCGAGCTGGGCCACCGAGAGGTTGACGCCCATGCGCCACGCCGGCGCATCCGGAAACTCGCGGCGCAGTCGATCGCCCTGGCGACAGGCGATGCGCAGCACGCACTCGCCGAGCTGCTCGATCAAGCCAGCCTCTTCCGCGACCGGGATGAACTTGCCTGGGCTCACGGGACCGAGCCGCGGATGCTGCCAGCGTGCGAGCGCCTCAAACCCCACGACGGCACCGAGCTCGATGTCGACGATGGGCTGATAGTGCACGTGCAGAGTCTCGCCATCGAGGGCCTTGCGCAGCTCGTTCTCGAGATCGAGGCGCTCGGATACCCGTGCGTGGGACGCGGGATCGAACAGCTCGACGCGACCGCCCCCGAGGTTTTTCGCCTCGTACATGGCGATGTCCGCCTCGCGCACGATGTCTTCGGGCTCACTGTCCCTGTCTTTGCCGCCGCGCGACAGGCCGACGCTGGCTCCGACCACCACGCGATGGCCCTCGATCTCGAGCGGCTGACACAACGCACCGAGCACCTCGCTCGCCACCTCGTCGACCTGCTCGGGTCGTTCGAGATCCTCGAGCAAGATCACGAACTCGTCACCCCCGAGACGCGCGATGGTGTCCGCAGGGCGCAGCGTCTCACGCAGCAGGCGCCCCACCTTCATCAGCAACAGGTCGCCGGCCGCGTGCCCGAGGCTGTCGTTGACGACCTTGAAGCGATCGAGGTCCGCGAGCAGCACGGCATAGCTCGAGCCGCGACGCCGCGCGCGCGCGTGGGTCTTCCTGAGCCTGTCCATGAACAGGGAGCGATTGGGCAGCCCCGTGAGCGCGTCATGAAACGCGAGCCTGCGTAGCTGCGCCTCGGAGCGCTTGTGATCGGTGATGTCGGTGATCCAGCCCGTGACGCGGGCCGGGCCGATCTCTCCTGCGGTCGAGGCGACGCCTCGCGTCGAGACCCAGAGCAAGCTGCCATCCTTGCGCCGAATCCGGTGCTCATGCTCGAAACGCAGGGTCTCGCCGCGCCTGTGGCGCTCGATTTCGCCCTTCAGCGCGGCCACGTCATCGGGATGCACGCGGTCGAACCACTCGTTGATGCGGGGGGAGAGCTCGTCCCTCGTGCACCCGAGCAGCTCAGGCCACTGCGCGCTGAAGTAGGCGCTGCCCGACTCCACCTCCCACTCCCAGAGCACGTCGTTGGCGCCGCGGGCCGCGCGCTCGTAGCGGGCCTCGATCAGCCGCCGCAGACGCACCTGGGTCTCGGTGCGGTCGCGCAGGGCGCCGAGACCGAGACCGATGGCCAACAGGGCGAGGCTGCCCGCGACGAACGTCAGGTGCGGCGTGCCGCCGAAGTAGACCACCTGATAGTTGACGTAGGCGTGGGTCAGAAAGATCAGCATCCAGACCACGAGCACCGCGCGCTTGCCGTGGGCCCAGGCGGCGAGCAACACGGGCGCAGCAGCCAGCGTGTGAATCGGTACCTTCAGCCAGAACGAAAGCACGAGAAACAGCACGAGGTAGAGCGCGGTGGTGAGCACCGTGCTCGGCAGACGGCCGCGCGCATCCGGAGCAAGAGACGTCATGCGCATGCCGCCGTTCGCTCGCGCACCCAGCGCTCGAAGTCGGAGGCCGACAGGGGCTCGGCGAAGAAAAAGCCCTGCGCGCGCGGGCAGCCGAGCGCGCGCAACATGTCCCACTGACGCTGCGTCTCGACGCCCTCGGCCACCGCCGTGATGTTGAGATTTCTGGCCAAATTGACCAGGGAGCGCACGATCTGGGCTCCCCCCTCACGCGTCTCCACACCGTGCACGAAGGCGGTCTCGATCTTGAGAAAGTCGACGCGGAAGCGATGCAGATAACTGAGCGACGAGTAGCCGGTGCCGAAGTCGTCCATGCACAGCTTCACGCCCTGCTGCCTGAGCTCGTCGAACAGCGCGCTGCCACTCGGCACCTCCTCGAGGATCACGTCTTCGGTCACCTCCACGCACAGCCGCGCGGGATCGAAGCCCGTGCTCTGCAGGATCACGTCGATGCGCGCCGACAGATCGGGACGCCGGATCTGCTTCGGAGAGAGGTTCACGTGCGCGGTCCATGTACCTTCGGGGACGAGCTCTGCGACGCGTCGGCCAACCTCGCAGGCATCGTTGAGCACGAGGTCGCCCAGATCCATGATGAGCCCCGTCTCCTCGGCCAACTCGATGAACTCGCGCGGCAAGAGCAGGCCCTGGGTCGGATGGCGCCAGCGCGGCAGCGCCTCGAACCCCGCAAAGCCGCCCGCGCCGTCGACGATCGGCTGATAGAACACCTCGAGCTGCCCCTCGGCGAGCCCGCTCCTCAGCTCGTTCTCGAGGGTCAGACGCTGCACGGCGCGATCGCGCATCGTGGGGTCGAAGAGGGCCCACTGGCCTCGGCCTTGGGCCTTCGCGCGGTACATCGCGGTGTCGGCGTCGCGCACGATGTCGGCCGGGGTGTCGGTGCCGCTGCCGGTGACGACGATGCCGATGCTGCAGCCGCTGGTCACGGCGCGGCCCTTGATCAACACCGGATCGAGCAGCGCGCGCCGCACCCGTCCCGCCACGTCGATCGCGTCTTCGACCATCGCCACGTCCTGAAGCAGCAACGCGAACTCGTCGCCTCCGAGCCTCGCCACCGTGTCTTCGGTGCGAACGCAGGTGCGCAGGCGCTCGGCCACCGCGAGCAAGAGGCCGTCTCCCGCGGAGTGTCCGAGACTGTCGTTCACGCGCTTGAAGCGATCGAGGTCGATCAACAGCACGGCGATGCGCGTCCCGCGTCCATCGCGACAACGCAAGAGGGCCTGACGCAGGCGATCGTTGAACAGGCTGCGGTTGGCGAGCCCCGTGAGAGGATCGCGAAACGCGTGAAAGCGCAGCTCTTGCTCCGCGCTCTTGCGAGCGCTGATGTCCGTGGTCCAGCCCGTGAGCAAGGTGGGACGCGAGGCGTCGATGGCGCTTGCCACCCCCCGCACGTGCACCCAAAGATAGGTGCCGTCGGAGCAGCGCAGCCGGTGCTCATGCTCGAGCCGCGGCGTGAGCCCCTGCAGATGCTCGTCGATCGCCTGCCTCAGTTCCTCGATGTCCTCAGAGTGCACGCGCGTCAGCCACTCGTCGATGTGTGCACCAAGCTGCGCGCGCGTGTGTCCGAGCATCTCGCAGAAGCGCTCGGAGAAGTACGTGCGCCCCGTCTCGAGCTCCCACTCCCACAGGCCGTCGTTCGCGCCGCGCGCCGCGCGCTCGTAGCGCTGCTCGCACTCCTTTTGGTAGAGGTAGGCCGCGCGCAAACGCTCGAACAACAGACCGAACACGAAGCCCACGCCCGCAGTCACCACGTTGACGAACAGGCTCGTGCCGATCGCATCGGAGCCTGGCAAGCGATAGGCGAGCACGAGATGAAGCGGCGCGAACGCGAGCGCGGTCATGAGCCCGCCGCGCGCACCGAAGGCCCACGCGGCAAGGCCCACCGGGATCGTGCACAACGGGCCGAGGATCACGCCGTAGTTGAGCGCAACCCAAGACACGACGAGCGAGTACACCGCGGCACTCGACGCTACGTACCAGCGCCAGCGTACCTGGGCACGCCTGTCTGCCTCTCGAGCCATCCCCTGTTTAACTTTTACCAGCGCCCACTTGCACGCGGTCGGTGTTTTCGCGTGCAGCCGGGCGATCTTGGGCGAGCACGGCCTACAGGGGGGCTCTCGGTCGTACCAGTCGCTCAGCCGTTCCAGCGGGGCGAAAGCTCCGCGGAAAGGGCGCCCGCGTAGCGTTCGACGCGACAGCGCCCAAAGCCCGGAATGCGCTCCAGCAGAGGGATCTCGAGCGCGTCGAGACCCGCGAGGTCGGACACACAGTGTCCCGGCAACACCACCTGTGGGTCGACCTTGCGTGCCTGCGCATGACGTGTGCGAAAGTCGGTGAGCAGCTTACGCCGCCGCTTTCGGAGCTCGAGCTCCTGGGCGCTCGGCGCAGGCGGGCACAGGGTGCGCACCTCATCGCCGGGGGCATCGGCCTCGCGCGCTGCACGGCGCAGCGCGTCGAACAGCGCTTCGCCGTGAACGCTCGCACGACCCGAGAGCGCGCGCGTGAGCGCAGCCAGGTCGGCGGGAGGACGGGTCGCGAGGTGCACGAGAAGCTGGTTGTTGATGAGGCGGCCGGGTGGCAGGTCGTGCTGCTCGGCCAGGCCCTCGCGCACCTCGGCCAGCGCGCGCAGGGCGGCACGCTCCCTCGGCATGAGCTGACCTGCGCCTTTGACGCGCATCCAGGCTGGCTGGTCGGGCACGGGTTTCTGCGCCTGCGCAAGCGCAAAGGCGCACTCCTCGCGCACCTCGTCCTCGATGCCCTGGGCCCTCACCTCGGCGAGCAGCCCCGCCGCGAGCTGTGGCAGGTAGCGCACATCGTCGGCCAAGTAGCGCAGCATCGCGTCGTCGAGGGGCCGCTTGCCCCAGTCAGCCTGCTGGTGGCCCTTCTCGAGCACGATCCCGAAGCGCGCGGAGAGCAGGCTCGACAGACCCGTGGCCGCGATGCCGAGAAAGCGTGCCGCCACCGCCGTGTCGAAGACCCTGCCCAGACTGACGCCGTAGGCCTTGAGCATGCGCGCATCGAACGCCGCGTCGTGGATGATCTTCTCGGGCCCCTCGGCACCGAGCAGCGGCGCGAGCAGGGGCCCCGCATCGAAGGCCAGCGTGTCGACGATGCTGAGCTCGGTGGCGACGCCGAGCTGCAGGGTGCACAGCCGACCACGGTAGCGAAACATGCCGTCGCCTTCGCCGTCGAGGGCGAGCTGCGCTGTGCCGCACGTGCGCTCGAGGAAGGCCGAGAGGGCCTCCTCGGTCACGATCAAGCGCTCGGCGAGCTGTGCGTCGAGCGTCCCCTCGCTCGCCATCGCTCAGTCCCGCTCCGGTGCGTTGATCTGGCTCAACGCAAATTGCACGGCCTTGCGCGCACGCACCCGCTCGTGGTCGAGCAGCTCGGACAGGAGCGACAGCCCCTCGGGCGTGTCGAGCACCTCCCTGAGCTGTGCAGGAACCGCGATCGTCAGGGGCTTGAGCTCGGTTTCGCTGATCAAATCGACCGTCACACCCAAGGCCTGGGCCAGCGAGCGCACGTGGTTGATGCTGGGATCGGCAACCTGTCCGGCTTCGAGACGCGCGATGGTGCGCGGGCTGATTCCGACCTTTTCGGCCAGCTCGGGCTGGCTCATCCCCCGCACCTTGCGCAGCGTGCGCAGGTTGGCGGCGATGACGTCCTTCGTGCTCATGGGCCGACAATAGTGGCGTTCGGGAAAGGCACAAGCAGACAATGCGCTCGCGTGGCGATCAGACCCTCAGGCGCTCGAGGACGTCGAAATAGCTCGGGAACGTCTTCGACACGCAGTCTGGGTCGAGGATCTCGATACCGGGACAGCGCAGGCCGAGCAGCGCAAAGCTCATGGCCATGCGGTGGTCGTCGTAGGTCGACACGGCACCGGGGTGCGGCAGGCCGGGATGCACCACGTAACCGTCGGCCTCCTCTTCGGCGCGCACGCCGAGCCGATTCAGCTCGGCGACCACGGCCGCCACGCGATCAGTCTCCTTCTTGCGGATGAAGCCGATGCCCGTCACCCGCGTGGGCGTCGTGGCGAAGGGCGCGACCGCGGCCAGGGTCTGGGCCACGTCGGAGAGATCGGCCATGTCGACCTCCACACCCACGAGACGACCGTTCTCGGGCCCGCACACCTCGGTGAAGTCGTCGCCTTCGTGCACACGGCAGCCCATGCGCGCGAGGATGTGCACGAGACCGCGGTCGCCCTGCAAAGAGCGGGTTCCGAGGCCGTTCACGCGCACGCGACCGCCGCAGATGGCCGCCGCCGCAAAGAAGTACGACGCGGCCGAGGCATCGGGCTCGATGCGGTAAGCGCGGCCTCGATAGCGTTGGCCGCCGGGGATCACGATGCGACGCTCACCCTCGCGCTCGAGCGTGGCGCCGAAGTCGCGCATGGCCTGGGCCGTCATCTCGAGGTAGGGCCGGGACACGAGCTCGCCCTCGAGGTCGAGGATGAGCCCGTCGCGCATGCACGGCGCACCCATCATCAACCCGCTGATGTACTGGGAGCTGATGTGACCGGCGATGCGCACCTGCCCGCCGACCAAGCTGCCGCCGTAGACGCGGATCGGCACGCAGCCAGGCTCGCCGAGGCTCTCGACCCGCACGTTCAGCGAGGAGAGCGCGTCGAGCAGCGGCGCGATGGGGCGATGACGCATGCGCTCGATGCCGTCGAGCTCGTAGGTGCCCGCTCCGAGCGCCATCACCACGGGCAGAAAGCGCGCCGCCGTGCCCGCGTTTCCGACGAAGCAGCGGGCGCTCGCGGCCGGCACACGTCCCGCTGCGCCCATCACGTGCAAGGTGCTCGCCGCCTCGTCGGCCGTCACCGCGACGCCGAGCTCGCGCAGAGCTTCGGCCATGTAGCGCGTGTCGTCGCTGAACAAGGCGCCGCTCAGCTCGGTGGGGCCCTCGGCGAGCGCGGCGAGCACGAGCGCGCGGTTCGTGTAGCTCTTGGAGCCGACCACCTCGACGTCGTGGTCGAGCGGCCGAGGGAGAGGGTGAATCACGCGAGACTCGGTCATGGGCGCCACAGCCTAGCGGAAGGTCCAGGACCGGGGCCAGCCCCGCGTGGGACGGCGCCACCACGCAAGGCTCAGCAGGATGCCGAGTGCGCTCAGCAGAAGCGCTGGCACCAGCGTCGCGGGCAGGTAGCGCACCTCGATGTCGTGCTTGCCCGCGGGCAGATCGAGGGCGAGCTTGCCTTCGTGCTCGAGGATCTCGCCGATGTTGGTACGAAAGCCGGGCGCGTAGTTCTGATTCACGAGCAGCCGACCGGGCCCGTCCATGTGCACCTCGAGCCACACGCGGTTGTTGGTGCGTGAGAAGGCGAGCAGCTCGCCCGTGCCTTGCAGCAGCCGCGCCTGCGGCCGATCGCCCGTCCAGAGGCCCTTGGCGGGCTTGAACGCCATGGCCTCGTAGCAACCGCGCGAGCCGAGGTGCATGCGCGGAAAGCTCGCGTAGTGGCGCCGATAGTTGAGCGTCGACAAGTGGTAGCGCTCTGCGACGAAGTCGGAGCGGACGGGGGGGTACGCCCAGCGGTTGATCGTCGGAAAGTGTACGATGAGCATGTCCGCGCAGATGCCCGCGATGACCAGGTAAGCCGCCGGTGCGAGCCTGGGGAAGCGCCCGCGCAGCACCTCGAGACCCACCCCGGCCAAGAGCCCCAGGTACAGCGTGAACAACACGGCGAAGCGCGTCGGCACGCGCAGAGACTCGTAGACCGGCAGCGCATGCAGCAATTCCCAGGGCGAAGCCGGCCCACGGTCACCCATCATCAGCCCGAGAAACACCGCGAGCCCGACGGCCACGCGGAACCGGCGCCGCGCAAGTGACCACAGAAGCCCGAGCGCCGACAGGGTGAGGACCCCATACCCCACGTACGTGACGTACTCCGGCCACACGAAGGGATGACCTTCGTAGCGAAAGCCGTGCTTGCGCACCGTGAGCATCTCGATCACCTCGGCGAAGGTGATGCCGTCCCTGCTCTGCATGGGGCGTGGGTTGCGCCTGAGCTCGTCCGCCATCGGCACGAGACGGATCGCGCCCGCAAGCGCCGTGAGGACGCCGCTCACGACACCCGCAAGCAGGATGCCTCGGACGTTCTCGCGCATCACGAGCCTGACGAAAGCGTCGAACGAAAGCAGCAGAACGAAGTAGGGAAACGGGTACACCCCGCCCTCGAGCAGGGTAAGGACGAGCAGCGCTGCGACGCTCACCGCATGGCGCGCGTCCGTCGCCGCCGCCCGCCACGCGAGGAGAAGCCACGGCGCGAGGTAGAACGGCATGAACGCGCTGTGGCCGCCCGAGCCGTGGGAAGCGAAGAAGCCCGAGGCCGCCCACGTCAAGCTCGCGAGGATGGCACCCGCCACGCCGAGGTCGTGCTTGCGCGCGAGCAGGTACATCCCGGCAAAACCGGCCCAGGCGTGCACGAGCACGAACAGCTTGGAGCCGAGCGTCGGCCCAGCGAGGAGTGCGAGCAGGTACGTGGGCGCGAAGTGTTGGCTCTGAGGGTTTCCGAGGATGGTGATGCCGCCGCAATGGTACGGATCCCACAGCGGCCACTCCCCATGACGCGTGAGCGCGACGTAGCCCGCCTCCCACATGTGATGGAAGAACTGCCAATCGCCGAAGCCCGTGGCGTAGGGGTCGCGAAACGCCGGAAACCACAGGAGCAGCGCGGCCAGGAAGGAGCCGAGCGCGATGAGCCACGTCGTACGAGAGCAGGGAAGCATACTGAGATGCGGGAGCCTACGCGATCGCTCGCCGCACGGCCCTAGAACGTGAAGGTGAGCCCGACGAAGGCGGCCTTGCTGCCGCGCGACACCCAGGGCGCCCAGCTGGCGCTCTGGGGCACGAAGTAGCGGTAGGTATCGAGCGCCGCGGGCACGAGCAGCGAGAGCGACAGAAGCCGCCCGTCGAAGCCCGACATCTGGCGCATGCCGCCGAGATCGCCGTGGGGATCGGACAGCCCCGTCCACTCGCCCGCGATGTAGAGCGCCGACAGAAACACGTTGAACAGCAGCATGCCCTTCTGAAAGGGCAGGTCGCGATGACGTAGATCGGGATGGCGCGAGAGGATGATCTCGTCGGTCAGATGCTGCACGTTGAAGCCCGCGGAGACGATGAAGTACTTGCCGCGGCGTCCTGCCTCGAAGGGATCGCCGTGACGGTCGATGCAGCGCTCGCCGTCACACTGGATGCGCGGCGCGATGGCGAAGAAGGGGACGAAGCCCCACACCATCAGTCCGTCGAACACCGGCACGTTGCCGAGCAGCAGGTTGGCCGCGACGTGTCCCGCCTCGTGGGCGACGAAGGCGCTGACGAAGCCGAGGCTTCCGAGCCCCACCCGACGCGCCAAGGACGACTCGCGCTCCTCGGCGGCGGAGGTCACGACGAGGGACGGAGCGCTCGTCGCAGGCTCGGCCCGAGCAGATTCTGAAAGCGCTCCCATGACGAGCGTGCAGGCCACGACGAGCGAGAGCTGGGCGAGCCAGCGCCGGCGATACACAAATCTTTACCTTCCCGAAACGCGACTCTACCGATGGGTACGCCTCTCTCGCGCGTTTCACCAGCGAACCACGAAGCAAGGATGGTAACTCCATGAAGAAGGCCCTCGTACTTTCCATCGTCGCGACCCTGGTCGGATCGAGCCTGGCGCTCGCCCAGCCCACAGAGGAGGAGCGCTCCGCCAAGCACGAGGCGCGCGCGGAGCGGCACTTCGCGAAGCTCGACCAGAATGGCGACGGCAAGGTGACCAAGGCAGAGTTGGTCGCCGCCCATGAACAGCGCTTCGACGCCATGGACCAAAACCGCGACGGCAAGGTGACCCAAGAGGAGCGCAAGGCGGCCAAGGAAGCTCGGCGCGCCGAAATGCTGGCCAAGCACCCCGAGTGGGCCAACAAGGCAGGCAAGGGCAAGCGGGGCCACTTCGGCAAGCGGGGCGACTGCGGCCACCACGACGCCGAGGTGACGCGAGCCGACGCGCGTCAGCGAGCCGAGCAGCGCTTCGCGAAGCTCGACGAGAACGGCGACGGCGCGCTGACACGCGAGGAGCTCGCTGCGGCCCCCTGGCACGGTCGAGGCCGCGGACACGGCCATAGCCACGGCGGACGCGGCCCCGCGCAGACGCTGTGAGCGGAGCCGCCGACGCACCCGACCCGAGGAGCTGCTACCCTGCGCGCATGGGCGGCCGTTCGCGCGAGAGAAACCGAGGCAGGGCACCGAGCGCCATCGGTGAGCTGATGCGCGCGGCGTACCCCTCGCGCGAGCCGGCCGATGTGGCTGCCATTCGAGCCTTCAGATGGTGGCGCAAGGCCGTGCCAGAGCGCGTCCTTCGGCGTGCACGACCAGTGCGCCTGGTGCGCGGGGTGCTGTACATCCACACGGCCACGAGCGCCTGGGCCGCCGAGCTCGACATGCTCAAAGAAGAGCTGCTCGCGTCCGTGCGTGAGCAGGCGCCCGAGGCGGGCATCTGCGACCTGCGCTTTCGCGTCGGCCCCTTGCCGGAGCTGCCCAAGGGCACGCGCCCCGAAAAGCCCCGCCCTGCCCCGATCGTGCTCGCGACGCTGCCGGAAGAGCTGGCTCGCGCCCTGTCGCGCATCGATGACGACGCCCTGCGCGACGCCATCGGCGGTGCGGCGAGTGTGGTCCTCGGTCGCGATCCCCGACGATGAGCGTGATCCGCTGCCTGCTTGGCCCGAGCGTGCTGCTGGTGGGGCTCGTGCTCTACGCCTGCGAGCGGCCCCGGCACGACGGCGCAGCCATGACGCCAGAGCCCCTCGAGGCGCTGGACGTGAGGCTCGGTGAGCCCTTCGAGCTCGCGAGGAGCACCTGCCAGGTCGATGAGGCAAGGACGCTGCTCACCGAGCCGCTGACCGATGGCGAGCTGAAGCGCGTCCCCCCTGACGTCCACGTGCTCGGCCTGCGCATCGTGTGCGAGGAATCCGACGGGAAGCGCGCTCGCCTCGACGAAGCGCTGCCGCAAGACCTCGTGATCCTCCTCGAGCGCCCAGGCCAGAGCGCGCTGGCGCCCTCGACACGTCGCTTTGCCCATCTCGACCCGAGCGATGCGCTTTCATTCGAGCTCGAGCCCCCGAGCGGGCCGGGCGTACGACCACAGAGGCAATACGCAGCGGACACCTGCGCGCGCAAGACACATCGAGCCCCGGAGAAGGCCACGCTCCTCTTGCGGCGTAGACAGCACGAGATTCGCGTGGGCCTGACGCGGCGCTTCGAAACGCCGGCCTTCGAAGCGGCGCTCGACCTCGCCCTCGGTGCGCTGTGCCTCGATGGCGCGGAACACGCAAGCTCCGAGGCGCTGCGCGAGGCGCGCGCGCTGCATCGCGACATGGTCGGGCGCTTCGGCTATCGCACGCTGCACGTCGAGCACATCGAAGCCAAGGAGGGAACGTACACGGTCGCGCTGCGTTACGCGCAACCGAAGACGCGCGCGATGCGTACGCAGGCGATGCTCACGCTGCGGCTGTCGGCACAGCACGACGCTGGACGCTTCAGGCTCGTGTTGTCGGCCCTCGAACGCGCCGAGGCCCTGCACAAGGCCCTGCGCTGCGAGCGCGAGCTCGACGCATTGAGCTCCAAGGTCGCGCAGGCTTACGCCGCGCGCTCACAGCCGACGCCCGACTGCAACGTGCTCTCCCTGCTCTTGCCTGGCCCCTGCAGCGCGCTCGACCCAGCGCTCGCAGAGCCCGTGTTGAAGAGCGCCGCCTCTTGCCTCGACGCGCAGGAGCTCGAGCGAGCTCCCCGACCCTTGCCCGACGAATTTCAACTCACCCTGCGCCGGGGACGCTCGGGCAGCGCGCTCGATAGAAACCCGCGCTACACCGTGTCGATCTTCGGCAACGGCGCTCTGGTGTTCCACGGTCAGCACTGGGTGAGCGCACGCGGGCGCAGTGATGGACGCACGAGCCGTGCGCTGATCGAGCGCCTGTATGCCTACATGCTCGACCTCGACTGGTTCGGTCGACGGGGTGGAGCGTGGTCGCGCGAGGAGTGCGACCTGAAAGACGAGCGCGGAAACGTCATCACGCTGCACACGAGCCAGGGGGCGCGCATGGTCGTCGATCGCGATGGCTGCCGCGGCCCCTTCGGTGCAGAGGAGCTCGAGCGCCTGGGCGCTCTGATCGACATGGTGGCGGGCGTGTCGGGCTGGACGTCGCCGCGCCCGAGAAACGCCGACCCGGGCGTTCACGTCTGGACGGTGGAGTAACGTACCGCTAAGACCCGGCGACCCACCTCTCGAAAAATGGGCGGCACGCCGCACGAGGAGCAGCACATGCCGAAATGGACGGAAGCCGACATCCCCGAGCTCGATGGCAAGGTGGTCGTCGTCACCGGAGCGAACAGCGGTCTTGGCTTCGAAACGGCACGAGCGCTCACCACCCACGGCGCCCACGTCATCATGGCGTGCAGAAATCCGGACAAGGCCCAGGCCGCCGCGGCGTCCATTCGCAAAAGCCACCCTCAGGCGTCGCTCGAGCTCGCGGCCCTCGATCTGTCGAGCTTGTCGTCCGTGCGCGCGTTCTCGAAAGCGCTGCACGACCAGCACGCGCGGCTCGACGTGCTCGTCAACAATGCTGGCATCATGGCCATCCCCTACACGAAGACGGTGGATGGCTTTGAGATGCAGTTCGGCACGAACCACCTCGGACACTTCGCGTTGACGGGGCTCGTGCTCGACATCCTGCTCGCGGCGCCCGCCCCGCGCGTCGTCAACGTGGCGAGCCAGGCTCACTTGATGGGTAAGGTGCGCTTCGACGATCTGGCTTGGGAGCGCGACTACGCAAAGTGGCCCGCCTACGGCATGAGCAAGCTCGCGAACCTGCTCTTCACCTACGAGCTCGATCGACGGGTCCAGCGCGCGGGCCTCACGCTGCGCTCGATCGCCGCCCATCCCGGATATGCCGCGACGAACCTGCAGCACGTGGGCCATGAGCTGTCGGGCTCGAAGATGATGGGCACGATGACACGCCTCGGAAACCCGATCCTAGGCCAGTCTGCAGCCATGGGGGCCTTGCCCCAGCTCTACGCCGCGGTGGCCGACGACGCGAACGGCGGTGACTACATCGGTCCACGGGGTCTGTTCGGAGCGCGTGGCTATCCAACCAAGGCCAAGTCGAACGCGCGCTCGCACGACGCCGACAGCGCGAAACAGCTCTGGGAAGTCAGCGAGCAGCTGACGAACGTGCGCTTCGCCGGGCTCGACTAGCGCGGTGACGCGGCATCCTTACGCGCCAGAAAGATGCGGCGCGGCGCGCGTTCGTCCTCCACGTCCGCCTCGTCGAGCACCTCGACCATGAATCCAGCGCGCTCGAGCAGCTCGACCCAAGTCGCCTCGGGGAACAGCCCGCAGACATGCTCCTCCACGAAGCTGCGCACGCTGCCGTCGGGCTCTCGTGCGAGGAAGCTATACAGCGTCGCGCTGGTCGTTGCGCTCGGCAAGACCTCGGGAATCCACTCGAGAAAGCGTATGGCGCGCCCGTCGTCCCCGTCACTTCCCCCACACTCGGTTCCAGGCTCGAAGCGCTCGCGGACATGGTCCGGCACACATACGAAGAGCCCACCAGGGCGAAGGTGCCGATGGGCGTTCCGAATGGCCAGCTCCAGATCGCCTTCGCTGGTCATGTAGTCGATGGCGTCGTGCGCGAAGACGAGATCGAAGGTCCTCGATAGCGCGAGCGTCCGCATGTCGCCTTGCACGTGCTCGCAGTCCGGGTTGAGTCGCTTCGACTGGCTCAGCATCGCCTCGCTGATGTCCGTGAGCGTCATGGCGTAGGCCTGCTTCAGGTAATACGCGTTGTGCCCCCCTCCGCTTCCGAGCTCGAGCATCGTGCGGGACGACGGCGAGCGAGCCTGTATCAGGCGCATGATCTGCTGGTTCTCGCTCTCGTAGTCCGCGAGGGGAGAGATCAATGGCCACCACGCTGCGAGCGTCTCGTAGAAGGTCTTCATGTCATCGCCACCAGGTGCCGTCAGTCGAGCGCGCCCTTCCTTTCGAGACGCGCAAGGAACGCGCGGAGGTCCTCCGCCACTCGCTCGGGTGCCTCTTCGTGCGGGACGTGGCCGAGCGTGGGGTACGTGATGAGCCGGCTCTCCTTCAGCGCCGACACGAACTGCGTCGCCTGCTCGACGCGAGCCAAGCGATCGCGCCGTCCCCAGAGGATCAGCACCGGCCGTTCGATGCGCGCGAGCAGATCGCGCGTCAGTGCGTGGTCGGGTTCCATGGCGAACTGGGCGATCAGCATCTCGCGCGTGCTTCGACGTTGCAGCGCGCGGTGGTAGCGAGCGACGTCGCGGGCTCGGATCCGCAGCGGATGGCCGTATGCAAACGCCAAAGACAACGCCGTCGCGGCACGGGGGAGGCCCAGGCGAAACAGCGTGCGCGTGGGCTCGAACGTCAGCGCGCGAAACGGCCAGGGCGCCCTCTCGTGGAAGCCCGCAGGATCGATCAACACCAGCGCCCGCACGAGCTGCGGGTACTGCACCGCCACGTGCAGCGCGACCAGCGCGCCGAGTGAGTTGCCCACGAGCACGGCCTCGCGCAGGCCTAACGCCTGAAGCTCGCAGCCGAGTCGCTGGGCAAAGCCCGCAGCGTCGGTGCGCCCAGACGGCCACGCGTCGCTCTGGCCAAAGCCTGGCAGATCGAAACGAACGATGCGGTAGGCGTCGCACAGAAGCGCGGCGAGCTCCTCCCAGGTTTCGAGCGACGCGCCTGAGCCGTGCAACAACACCAGGGCTCGCCCCTCGCCAGTATCCCTGCGGTGCAGCTTCGGCCACGGGCCCCTGTCCGGAGGGTCCGAACGTCCCTCGGCGGCAGTCACGTCATCCCTCGGCAGCTCATCCTCGGTTTCCGCGGCGCAGGCTACCGCGCCTCTTGCAGAGTGCCACTCGCCATATAGTTTGTTCACCATTCGGTGCAGCACCGCGGCGCCTCACTCGCCCCGACGGGGGTCCGCGCGACAGCGTGACGAGCTGGTTTCAAAGCACCAAATTGTGGGTTGTGCCGCATACGCGGTGTGTGCGAAAGCCCTTGACTGGCGCCAATGTAGGCGTAGAAGCTCTGTCAAACATTGCGCAGCAAGTGCGTCTTCGCGCCTGCGCAAGCGAAAGACTTGCGTCCCCGTCCCCTATCGTCGCCGCGAGCGCGCTGCCCGCGCGCACCGCGTTGGAGAGCTTTCATGTTTCGACGCCGCACCGCCGACCGCCAAGGACACGCCATCGTGATGGGGGCGAGCGTCGCGGGTTTGCTGGCCGCACGCGTGCTGGCGGAGCACTTCGAGACCGTCACCGTGCTCGAGCGCGATGCCCTCCCGAACGAACCGGACCACCGCAAGGGCCTACCCCAGGCGCATCACCAACACGTGCTGCTGTCACGGGGGCGGGCGTTGATCGAGCGCTGGTTTCCTGGGTTCGATGCCTCGCTCAAACAGGCGGGAGGACCACTCGCCGACTACACGCGCGACTTCGTCCTCGTCTCGCACGGCCGTCGCCTGCCTCGCTTCCCTTCCGGCATCGAGCTGCGCCTGTGCCGCCGCATGCACATCGACCATGCTCTCCTCACGCTGCTGGCCGGCGAGCCGCGCGTACGCGTGCGTGACCGGAGCGCGGTCAAGGGACTGCTCTGGAGCGCTGACCGAAGCCGCGTGCTGGGCGTCGAGCTCGCGAGCGCCGAGCGCTTGCACGCCGAGCTGGTGGTCGACGCCACCGGTCGCGGCTCGCGCGTTTCGAGATGGCTCTCGGACGCTGGCTACGAGGCGCCGCGCGAGCAAGTGGTGGACGCGCACCTCGGCTACGCGACGCGGTTGTTCGAGCGCGCTGAGCACGACGCGGCCGACTTCCGCGCCGTGGAGGTGGCCGCAGTGCCTCCGCACAACCCGCGCGCGGCCGGCCTCTGGGAGATCGAAGGCGGTCGTTGGCTCTTGACCTTGATCGGCACGGCCGGACAGCACCCGCCCACGGACCACGAAGGCTACATGGCGTTCGCGGCGCAGCTCGCCGACCCGCTGGTGTACGAGACCATTCGGCGCGCCCGCCCACTTACCGATGCGGTGCCCTTCACCGGCACGGCCAATCGCTTCCGACGCTACGAGCGCTTGAAGCGCTTTCCGAGCGCGTTGCTGGTCGTGGGTGACGCGCGCTGTGCGTTCAACCCACTCTATGGGCAGGGCATGACGATCGCCGCGCTCGAGGCGGACGCCCTGCACCGTGCATTGCGCAAGTCGCGCAGCAGAGGTGAGCTCGACCACCTCGCGCTGCGTCGTCACTTCGAGCGCAGCATTGCCCCAGTGCTCGCCACCGCATGGTTGCTGGCAACCTCGGAGGACCTGCGTTGGCAAGAGACCGAGGGCGAGCGCAACCCGCTTTCGTCGCTGGCGCTCGCCTACTTCGAGCAGCTGGTGGCCCTGAGTCCCGAGAGCCCTGCACTGATCGAGACGTTCCTCCGCATCACCAATTTCGAGCGTAGTCCGCTCGCGCTCGCCCGCCCGCGAATCCTCGTCGACCTCGCGACGGCGTACGTCCGCCGCAGACAGCCTCGCGCCCCTGGGCCGTCGACGAAACCGCTCGCCGCGTGAATCGCCAACAGCTTTCGCTGCTGCACTTCGAGCCTCTGGAGAGAAGATGGACTTCGTATTCGCGACGCAGGCAGTGAACCCGCTCCCCAGCCTGAGGCTTCCGTTTCTTGCCTCTCTGGCTCGCCCACGACGTGACGGGCGCTTCCGCTTCAGTCCCGAGGAGCGACGGTTCTACCTGATGCAACACGGCTCGAGCACGAGCGCGTACTTCAACCTGCAGCCTGGAGTCGAGTACTTCGACATGCCCGGGGTCGGCTTCCTGAGCTACTTCACCTACGAGGGGCTACTCGGGCGTGAGCACCTCGTGTTCACAAACCCCGTGTGCTCCGACCAGAACCTCGGTCTGCTGATCGACGCCTTCTTGCGCGAGGAGGGAGGCGACCCTGTGTTTGTTGGCATCGATCCCGCGGGCGCCCGCGTGCTCGAGTCGCGGGGCTACTCGGTCAACCAGATGGGCGTGGAGTTCAACGTTCCCGTGCAGACGTTCAAGGTCACCGGGCGTGGCATGAAGCACCTGCGCTCAGTGCAGCACTACGCTGAGCGCGGCGTCACGGTATCGGAGCTCCCCTGGTCCGAGGTGGATGCGAGCGAGGTCTCGCGCATCTCGTCGGCCTGGCTCGGCAAGAAAGCCGTCAAGACCCGTGAGATCAAGCTGCTGAGCCGTCCTCCGGAATGGGAGGACGCGTGGGGCGTGCGCAAGTTCTACGTCTTCGTCGAAGGACGCCTGGTCGGCTTCGTGTTCTTCGATCCTTTCTTCCGGGATGGTCGCATCGTCGGCTACTGCGCCAACATCCTGCGCAGCCTGCCGGACGTGCAGCCTCGGGGCGTTCTCGACTTCGCCATCCTCGAAGCCATCAAAGTCTTTCGGCAAGAGGGAATCGAGACTTTGGCTCTGGGTCTTGCACCTTGCTACGACGTCCAGAGCCACCTCAACGAACGCGTCATCCTGCGGCGACTGCTGCAGCTGTTGTTTCGACGCGGCAGCTTTCTGTACAGCTTTCAAGAGCTCGCCTTTCACAAGACGCGTTGGCGAGGTGCAGAGCAACGCGTGTACGCGTGCCTCCGGGGGACACGAGGGGTCAGCGACCTGCGCGCGGCGATGCTCGCCCTGCGCAGCATGAACGTGGTCTAACGCTCGGAGTGACTGATGGAGAAGACCCACGACAACGACTACGGCGTGGTTGCCGCTGTCTATGACGCCGCCGCGCACCTCTACAGCGGTGGTCAGATTCGCGCTTGCAAGCAGTTCCAGATTCCAGAGATCAGGCCGCGCGATCGCGTCTTGTATGCGGGCGCTGGCACTGGCTATGACGCGGCCCTCGCCGCACGTCGTGGCGGACGCGTCACCGTCGTCGAGCTCTCTCGGAAGATGGCCGACCGAGCGCGGCGCACCTTCGTCGATTTCGGCGTGGTCGACGATGTCGAGCTCGTGGTCGGCGACGTGCTCGCGCACGATCGTCCCGATACTTACGACGTCGTGGCGGCAAACTTCTTCCTCAACGTGTTCTCCCCCGAGCTGATGCCGCGTGTGCTGTCGCACCTCGCGTCGCAGCTTCGCCCCGAGGGCAAGCTGCTGATCGCAGACTTCGCGCCGGCGCGCACCACGCGGCTCGAGCGCGGCTTTCAGCAGGCCTATTTCGGCCTTGCGCGCACGGCGTTCCAGTTGCTGTCCAACAACGCAGCTCACCCCCTGTACGATTACGCGGAGGTCTTGCGATCGCTCGGTCTCGAGCTCACCTGGAGCCAGGACTTCCCGCTCTTCGGGGTAGGGCCCGCCTGGTATCGATCGATGGTCGCCCATCGAAGAAGCGCATGAGCCGATGTACGCCGCGCTGGTTCGTTTGCGTGTTCCGATAGCCGTCGTGCTCTGCGCAGTCGTGGCGACGGCAGCGCTGGGGATCGCCCGCGCGGTCGTACCAGACAACTCGATCACGGCCTGGTTTCTGCCTGACGATCCAGCGGTGCAGAGCTACGAGCGCTTCCACGAGCACTTCGGCAACGATGAGGTGATCCTCATCCAAGTGCACGAGCCGACGGGCGTGTTGACGCGAGACGTCCTCTCGCGTCTGCAGAAGCTCACGCACGCACTCGAGAACATCGACGGCATCGCCCGGGTGCACTCGGTCGTGACGGTCGAGGACGCCATCGACACGCCGGAAGGCATTCGCTTCGAGCGCAGGTTCAGCGATCCCTTACCGGACGATGCCGGCTTGATGCAAGCGGCGGCCGCGGCGCGCAACAGCGTCTTGTTTCGTGACCGCCTGCTGAACCCCTCGGGCACGCGCACGCTCTTGTGGGTCGAGATGGCGGTGTCCGATCGCGTGGACGACGAGCGCGGTCGCATCGTTCAGCAAGTCCGTGCGCAATCGGACCTCATCCTCGCTGGGCTCGAGCATCCCATGGCCGGATTCGGCGTGACCTACGCTGGGATCGACGAGCTCACCAAGCGCGACTTCGGGCTCTTTCTGGGTCTGTGTTACGCGGTGATGGTGGCATTTCTCGCTTGGGTCTTTCGCGAGCGCAGATTCGTCGTTGCCACCCTCGGCGTGATGCTTCTCAGCAGCGTCGCGGCGCTCGGGAGCCTCGGACTCGCGGGACATCGCATCAACATGGTCACGTCCGTGCTGCCGACGTTGATCCTGGTCCTCGGCATCGCAGATGCGATTCACATGCCGGCTGCGTTCATGCTCGAAGAACGCGCACGTCCTGATGCATCGCGTTTCGACATCGCGGTCGCGGCGCTGCGCCGTGTCGCGCTGCCCTGTCTGCTCACCAGCGCCACCACCATGGCGGGCTTCGCCTCGCTCGCCGTCTCGAAGATGGCGGTGATGTCCCAGCTCGGGCTGTTTGCGGCGATTGGGATGGCAGCGGCCTTGCTGCTGACGCTTTCGCTGATGACCGTCGCGTACATGTCTGGCGCGAGGGCGCCCGCCACGGCGGCCCAGTCGTGGCTGTCGGCTTTGCTCGAAGCAGCCCACGCCTTCGTGACGCGGCGCACGGCTTGGGCCGCGGGCGTCCTGTTGACGTTGTCGGGGTGTGCTGTCTGGGGGGCACTGCAAGTCGAGGCAGACACCTATAGCCTCGGCTATCTTCCCGAGGACAGTCGCATCGTGACGGAGCACGAACAGATCGTCCGCGGCTGGGGCCACTACAGTCCGCTCGACTACACGATCGTGCCAAAGGAGGGGCAGCGCGTCGACAGCCCCGAGCTGTTGTCCAAGGTGGCCGAGTTCGTGCGCGAGGCGAGTCAGCTCGAGCAGGTTCACTACGGATTCGCAGCCCACGACTTCCACCGCGCGGTCGCTCAGGCATTCGGTGCAGAGGTTCGCGCCGACGAGCCGCTCGCCAGCGACGTGATGGCCCAGGTCGGCCTGTTGCTCGAGGGCCAGGCGCAAGACCTCGAGTGGGATCAAACGAAGCCCGCCTACTTCGACAACTTCCTCGCACCGTTTCGCACGCGCGACGCCGACCTGGGCCGCGTCACCTTGGTGGTGGACATGATGAGCGCCCGGGGATTCGCGGAGCTGTTGGCCAAGCTCGAGCCCATCGCCGAGCGCACGCTGGGCGAATACGCTGCGCTGTCGCCGAGCGGCTACCTGCCGCTGTACGTCGGCGTGATCGACCACGTGATCTCGGCGCAGGTGCAGAGCTTCTTCATGGCGCTCGGCATCATCTTCGCCATCATGCTGATCTGGACGCGCTCCCTACGCCTTTCGTTGATCAGCCTCGTTCCGAATGTGTTCCCCGTGCTCGTGATGCTCGGTGTGATGGGTGCGTTCGATATCGACCTCGACATCGCCACGGCGACGGTGGCTGCCATCGTATTTGGCGTCGCGATCGACAACACCATCCACTTCATGCACCACTATCGCGAAGGGAAACGGCAGGGCCTCTCGTGGGACGATGCCCTCGCGCACTCCTATCGCAGTGCCGGTCATCCCGCGTTGATCACGGCGTGCTCGTTGCTCATCGGTTATCCCGTGCTGATGTTCGCGGCGGTCAAGCCCGTGTTCTATTTCGGGTTGCTCACGACGCTCGCTACGGTAGCCGCGCTCGTCGGAGATCTGTTGCTCTTGCCGCTGTTGCTGCGTTTCTTCGATCGTGCCCCTAGCCTTGCACCGTCATCTCGCGCGACGACGGCCGAGGTTGCGCTCGTCGACGGGCTTTCTTCCAGGAGATGAAACATGATCACGATACGCGTCGAGACTCACAAGCATGCGATCGTCCACGCCACGTTGCGTTCGGTCTTCGAGCTGCTCAGGAACGTGGAGGACGTCGCGCGCATGATGCCTGGCGTCGAGCGCACCGAGTCCGTGGGACCAGGCCGTTATCGCTGCGTGCTCAAGCCCCAGTCGACCCTGGGCATGACGTTCCAGGGCGACTACGTCTGCGCGTATCGAGACAATGGACGCGACGAGATTTCTTGGACCTCGCCCGAGGGCAACATGAAGTCGGAGGGCACGTTTCGCATCGCGGGTCGTGATCATGCCGTGGCGCTGTCCCTCTCGGTCGTCAGCGATGTCGAGCTGCCTTTTCCACGGATGGTACGCGTGCCAGCCCAGAAGTATGCGGAGTACGTGACGAGTCGCGGCGTGGACGTTCAGCTCGCGCGCATTCGAGACCGCCTCGAGGCCAAAGTCGCGAGCTACCCACAGGTCGCAACGCTCGCCGAGTGAAGATCTGCCTGGGCGTGTGAACAACTCGGCCGCCGCACTGTGACCGACTCGCAGACAGGGCGACCTCACCCGTCCGCGAGAATCGCTTGTATCTTCGAGCGACACATCGTGGCACGCAGCGTGCAGTGGCAAGCCCACGTCGCATGCGCTCACGGGCCTGCATGCGCAGGAGCGAGGGTTGACCGATGTGTGTAGACGTTGCGGAGAACGAGACCTTACCTGGTGGGCCGCCCAACACGGCAACGCGAGCGGCCAGGGGGGCGAACAGGCAGCGTGATCGCGTGAACACAATGCTCGCCCTGGGCCTGCTCGCGCTCGGCGGGTGCCAGGACAGCGTAGGTTTCGCGGTCGACGACGGCGGGGCCATCGACGGCGGGGCCATCGACGGAGAGGCCCCGATCGGCTCAGATGCCGACACCAGCTCGCAGGGCACGGACGGCGCAGCATCGGGCGACGGCAGCCCGAGCGGTGGCGACGGCTGTATGCCACCCGACATGCTCCTCGTGCTCGACCGCACGATGAGTATGTCCAAGACCCCCGCCGGCCCTTCACCCGAGAACACGACGGAGGGCCGTCGCGCGTCGAAGTGGCACCTCGCGATCGCTGCGTTCGAAACGCTCACGTCGCAGCTCGACGGAACGATTCGCTTCGGCCTCGAGCTCTTTCCCAAGGACCCGGGCAAAGACCAATGCCTGACCCTCGCACAACGCATCGAAGGTCAGACCGCCACGAACGCGAAGTGCCAGGGCGGTGAAGTGTTGGTAGTGCCAGCGCTCGAGACAGGCGATGCCATCGCGAGTGCGCTCGATCCGGAGACAACCCTCTTGTGCACGAGCACGCCGATCGGAGCGGGCCTGGCCACGGCGCGCGCGGCCCTCTCCGACATCGCGAGTCAGGCGCGCAAGCAGTACGCCGTGCTGCTCACGGATGGCAGGGACACGTGCGACGAGTCGCTGTCGCTCACGAATGCGCAGAACCTCGTCTCCGACGGCGTTGGCCTGTACGTGATCGGATTCGATGGCTCGGGCAAGGGCGTCGACAACGGCCACCTCAACGACCTCGCCTGCGCGGGCCACACGGCCAAGGGCTTTCCTGACGCATGCGTGGAAGACGCCGCAGGCAACTTCACCGCGAAGGATCGCGAGGGCGCCGCGCTGTACATCCTCGCCCAAGATCAGACACAGCTGATCGACGAGCTGAAGAGCGTGGCCGGCCAGGTCTGCTGCAACTGCGTGATCTGAGTCAATGAGTCAGGTCGCTGTGGGCTCCGCGCGGGCCGCGCGGACGAAGGCCTGCACGAGCACCTGACTCTTCACGCCCGGCGAGCCCTCGACGCCGCTCGCCGTGTCCACGCAGAAGGGCGACACGGCGCGGATGGCGTCGGCTACGTTTTCGGCCGTCAGGCCGCCCGCCAACGTCAGC
This sequence comes from uncultured Polyangiales bacterium, assembly GCA_964398415.1. Classification (GTDB taxonomy): domain Bacteria; phylum Myxococcota_A; class Polyangia; order Polyangiales; family DASUME01; genus DASUME01. The sequence continues at coordinate 27,888 of CAYNOM010000001.1, forward strand.
TTGCGCTCTGCGGCCACCTGGCTCGCAACGCTCCAGTCGAAGGTTGCGCCGGTGCCTCCCGGGAGTCCCGGCACGTAGGCGTCGAGCAGGATGTGCTCGCCAGGATAGCGACGCGCATCCTCCACCGCCGAGCGACCACGCACGCGCAAGGCCTTGTACGCGTGGGGCAAGAGCTGCGCGACCAGGTCGGGAGGCTCGTCGCCGTGCAGCTGCACGCAACCTAGGCCGAGCTCTCCGATGTGCCGCCGAATCTCCTCGAGCTCAGCGTCGACGAACACCCCGACGACCAGCACACGGCCTTGCACAGCCTGCGCGATGGCCTTCGCGGTGTCGAAGGCGCAGGCGCGCACCGAACCTGGCCAGAAATTCAGCCCAAGAGCATCGACGCCGGCCTCGACACACATCAGCGCGTCTTCGACCGAGGTCAGCCCGCACACCTTCACGCGCGTCATCCCCAAGACCATAGCAGCGCGCGGTCGGCCTGCCTCGTCGTCGCAGGAGCTCAGTCGAGCTTGAGCAGCTCCTTGACCTTCTCGATCACCTGCGGCGCCTGGATCGGCTTCGTGATGTAGGCATTGGCCCCGAGGGCCAGGGCGCGAGTGCGATCTTCCTGGGAGCCCTCGGTGGTGATGATGATGATCGGCACATCCTTGTGCGCCTCATCGGTTCGGATCCGCTTCACCAACTTCAGCCCATCCATGATCGGCATGTTGATGTCGGTGATGATGATGTCGAACTTGGCTCCAGCCAGTTTGCGCAGGCCATCGACGCCGTCGTCTGCCTCCGTCACCTCGACCTCACGCACACGCTGCAAAGCGAAGACGAGAAGCTGCCGCATCATGGGCGAGTCTTCGACAACGAGACATCGGTACTGGGCCATGTAGCCTCACTTCAAACTCTCGCCGAGGCCGGCGAGAGCGCTGAGTAGGTCTTGTTCTTTCTGATACAGATGCGCCGCGAGCAGCGCGGTCGCGGCATGTGAGCCGAGGAGATGAAACAGCTCCTGGTCGACCTGGACCCAGGCGTGCTTTTGCTCGAGCAGCTGCACGATGGCGATCACCCCCACGGTTTGGTTGTCGACCAGCATGGGCAACACGGCGAGCGGGCTCTGGAGCGAGCCCTCGCCGAGCGGATCGCCCTGCTTGACCGACGACACCCCGCTCGCGCACACGCTGCCGATCGCGCCTTGGCCTATCGTGATCGGCACGAGCTCGCTCTCGATGATGCCCTCGGAGCCCACCGGCATGGCGTGCGTGCCCTCGTCGTTCAGCACGTAGACCGCGAAGCGTTCAGCGCCCACCAACTGCGCGAGCAGCTCTTTGATGTGCTGCAAGACGTGAGCGGGCTTGAGCGTCGAGTGGAGCTGAAAGCTCGCCACGTACAGATTGGCCAGGTCGTTCAGCTCCTGCTCGATGGCCGCATAGCGCCCTTCGTGACGCCGTGAGGCCTGCTCGAGCTGACTCGACTTCTCGAGCAGACTGCGCTTCTCTTGCTCGAGTCGCTCGATGTTGCGCAGAAAGTCGCGGATCGCGTCGTCGCTCTTCACCTGAGCCCGGAGCGCGGCGTTGTCGGCCTCGAGCATGTTGATGCGGTGCCGCAGCCCGTCGTTCTCGTGAAGCAGCTCCTCCGTGAACTCGACGCCCTTGCGCAGGAAGTTGCGCACGAAGGCCTCACGCTCACGGGTCAGCTCCCCGGATGAGCTGGGTCTCGGATGAATGGTCGGGCTGTCGTCGTCCATTTCGCTCGTGCTCTCGCTCATGTTCCCATGCCCATGCGTGGTCACACAATGAGATCTGCAAGATGGGTCGCCAGTGCACCGAGGGGCAGACTGCGATCGACCTCACCCGTGCGGACCGCTGCGCCCGGCATGCCGTAGATCACGGCCGTTTCGGGCGCTTCGGCGTACACCGTCCCGCCATGCGCCTTGATCGCGACCACACCGCGCGCACCGTCGTCGCCCATGCCCGTGAGCACGACGCCGATCACGCGCTCGGCCGCCACCTCGGCTGCGCTCTTGAAGAGTCGATCGACTGAAGGGATGAAGCGATCGCCTGGCGCAGGATCCACCACGCTCGCCGCAAAGCCGTTTCCGAACGTGACGATCTCGAGGCACTTGCCGCCAGGACACAACACGGCCTTGCCCGGCGTGAGTGGCTCGAACTCGCGCGCCTCACTGACCTTGAGCCCTCCGAGCTTGTGCAAGCGCTCGGCGAAGGTTCGCGTGAAGCGCTCGGGCATGTGCTGCGCCACCACCACCGCCGCATTGGAGGCGGGCTTGAAGTGGGAGAACACCTCGACGAGCGCGCTCGGTCCGCCCGTCGAAGCGCCGATCACCACCAGCTTGTTCACCGCTTGATCACGCTCGACCACGACCGGCGGCGCGGGCGCGGGCATGGCCGTCGCCGGTTGGCTGAAGACGCCGGTCAAGGGGCCTCCAGCGCGCACGACGCGGCGCTTTGGATCTCGGCCCGCCGGGGTGAGCTGGCGGACCATCGACACCTTCTCTCCGAGCTCCTGCTCGATGGCGGACAGGTCGCTCGCGATGGTGCGCGTCGGCTTGGCGATGAAGTCGATGGCTCCGAGCTCGAGCGCGCGAAAAACGTTCTCTCGAGCAGAGTTGCCGCTGACGACGATCACCGGCGTGGGCTGGCGTGCCATCAACAGGCGCAGGAAGGTGAAGCCATCCATGCGCGGCATTTCGAGGTCCAAGGTGATCAGATCGGGCGTCAACGAGGCCGCGAGCTTCAGCGCTTCGTCGCCATCGGCGGCTTTGCCGACGACCTCGACCCCGTCGATGTTCATCAACAGGTCTCCAATCGTGCGTCGATTGAAGGCTGAATCGTCTACGACCATCACGCGCAACTTGGCGGTCATCGAGTCTCTCCCTTTCCTAGAGGAGGCTTTGCGGGAGTCGGTGGCTTTCGGTATGCGAGATCGGATGAGAGATGCATGAGCTCGAATGCGGTTGACACGTTGAGGAGTGACTCGCTGTGCCCGAGGAACAGATACCCTTCGGGCTGCAGGCGCTCGTAGAAGCCCTCGATCACTTTACGCCGTGACGCGGTGTCGAAGTAGATCAGTACGTTACGGCAGAAGATCGCTTCTACCATCCCGATCACGCTGTAGCGTGCCGCATCGAGCAGGTTGAGGTGCGCAAAGTTGCACATGGCGCGAATGTCCGCGCGCACCGTGCGCCCCTCCGAAGTCTCCACGAAGTACTCCGCATACTGCTCGGGCATGCTGCGAAAGCTTGACGGACCGTAGGTCGCCCGGCGCGCCACCTGCAGCACGCGACGCGAGATGTCGTTGCCGATCACGCGTACATCCCAGCCCTCGAACATACCCGATTCGCGGATCAGAATGGCGAGCGTGTAGACCTCCTCGCCCGTCGAGCAGCCAGCGCTCCAGATCGAGAGCCTGCGCATCCGACGACCACGCTCGTAGAGCATCGGCAGCACCTCACGCTGAAACGCGCGTAGCTGGTACTCCTCGCGAAACAGGTAGGTCTCGTTGGTGGTGAGCACATCTACCGCGCGCTCGATCTCCGCCTTGGCATCCGGGTGATAGCGCAGGTAGTGGTAGTACTCGCCGAAGTCGGCGATATCGAGATCTTGCAGGCGTTCCTTGAGCTTGCGTTCGAGCACGAACTGCATGTCGTCCGGAAAGCGAATGCCGCAGAAGTCGTTGACCAAGTCCCGCAGGAGGCGAAACTCCTCCGGCTTGATCTTCGGGCCCGTATCGAAGAGCAAGGGCACCTTAGGCCTCCTCTCCGAGGGCTCTGAGAGCCTGAATGAAGGCCACGCGCGCGAGATCGTCCGACTCGTGCTCGAGCTGCGATTTCAGCGCCGGCACGGCATTCACCACGCCGAGGTCGCCTATCAGCTCGGCCGACATCTGGCGCACATCCCACGCCGCGTGGGAGAGCGCGGCGATGAGCTTCTCGGGCGCCGCCGGATCGTGACTGTCCGAGAGGGCCTTGAGCGCGGCCTTCACGACCTCGCGATCGGCGTGGTGCAGCGCGTCTTCGAGGATGCCCGCGAGCTCGCCGGGGCTCAGCGCCCCGAGCGCCTCCACCGCCGCCATGGCCGCGCCCGTATCCTCGGAGCGTAAGAGCTCCTGCAATGGCTCCACCGCACGCGTGGAGCCGGTGTAGCCGAGGGCCCGGGCGGCCGCCTGACGGATCTGGGGTAGCTCCGAGCCGAGCGCGAGAATGAGCTCTGCGGCGCCCGGCGCATCGCCGGCCTCGTCGCGAATGTGCCCGAGCACCTGGGTCGCGACCACTTGCACCGTGGGGTCCTCGTCGGCGAGGGCGAGCGCGACGAGCTCCGCGGCACGCCGCCCTCCGACGCGCCCGAGCCCGTGCAGCGCCGCCCGGCGCACGTCCGCGTCGTCGCCGGACAGAAGCCCCTGCAAACGGTCGAGCGCACGGGGCCCACCGAGCGCGGCGACCACCGGAGCCAAAGCGCCACTCTGCGGCCCCGACAGCGTCGCACCGGAGAGGGCCTTCTCGACCGCATCGGGCGCACGTCGCACGAGGGCCTCGAGGGCCGTGGCACAGGCGCGGGCGACGGCAGGATCGGCCGAGAGCGCATGTCCGACCAAGAGCGCTGCATCGGCATCGTCTGCCCAGTGCGCGAGACAGCGCGCCGCGGCCGCCACGATCGGGTGCTCGCGATCGGACAGACTGCGCCGCAAGGTGCTGCGCACGCGCTCGCGCACCGCAGGCTCGATGCCCTCCGCGACGAGCGCGAGATCGGCAGTGAGCTCGAGCGCCACCGCCCGCTCCTGCACGCTCGAGAGCGTCGGCAAGAGGGCCAGCATCGGCGCCACCGCGTCGCGTCCCCAGGCCCGGAGCGCAGCCAGAGTCTGGGGCGAAGGCGCCTCGCTCGTCAGATGCGCGACGAGCGCCGACAGCGACTCGGAATCGCGAGCCCAAGCGAGCAGCTCTGCGGCCGAGCGGCGCGCCTCCGCATCACCACTGCCCGTGAGCACCGCACGCAGCCAGGCCCGAGCGCGGTCGTCGAGCAAGGCAAGCCGTGGCGCCGCCGCCTTGGCGATCTGAGGCGAGCCACCGCTGAGGCGCGCGATGGCGATGGCCGCCGCGCCCACCACGTGCACGGTCGACTCCTCGAGCGCAGAAAACAGGGGCTCGAGGGCTTCGATGCGCCCCGTACGGCCCAGGGCCGAGATGGCCACACGGCGCAGCAGGCGATCGGTCAAGAGCGGCTCGAGCTCCTCCCAGGGGATCACGGCGTGCAAACGATTGAGCGCGTCGAGAGCCGCCATGCGCAGGAACGGATCGCTGGCGCCGAGCCTCGAGCGCATGATCCGCTCGGCTTCGGGCCCCCCGATGCGCGCCAGGGCTTCGATGGCTTCACCGGCCACGTTCGGGTCCTCGGACGCCGCAGCCTTCGCGAGCTCGCGCACGACCTGATGCCCGCCCGACTCGCCCAGCGCTTCGACCACGAACTTGCGCGCGTGCTCAGGCACGTTGGGCAGCGCTGCGATCAGCGCCGGTGCAGCGTTCGGTCCGAGGGACTCGAGCACGTCGAGCGCGGCGTTGCGCAGGCCCACGTTCTCGCCCTGACAGATCGACTGCACGAGCGCCTCGATCAGAGACAGCTCGACCGCCCGCTTCGTCGCGACCTGCACGGCTTCCTTGCGCACGCGCCAGTCATCGTCGCCCAAGGCCTCGAGGATCAAGGGCCCCACCGCTTCGTCCACCTCGGTGGCAGCGTGCAGAACGCCACGCCGGCGCGTCTCCGCGTCCGGATCCAAGAGAGCCTGCTTCAAGCGCTCGACGCTCATTTTCCCCCCGTGAGCATCGGTGGAATGGTGCTCGTGTCGATTTCGTCGGCGGCCGACGCGACGACCTGAGGATCGACGACGAACACGAGGCTGCCCTCGTGCGAATAGACGTTGGCGATCCCGCGACGCTCCGCACCGGAGCCGATCTCGGGCAGGTTGCGTTGCTCTCTGTGGCCAGCCCCAAACACGTCGGTCACGGCGTCCACCACGAGCGCAACCGGCTGCGCACGATGGGGCAGGCGCACGATGATCCACTTGGTGCGGCGCGTCGCCTCCGTGCGCGGGAGCCCGAAGCGACAGCGTAGATCGACCACGGGCAAGACGTCTCCACGATGGTCTGCGACGCCAAGCACCTCGGTGGGCGCGTGGGGCAAGGTGACCGTCGGCAGTGGATTGACGATCTCACGCACGATGTGAATCTCGACGGCATAGCGCACCTCTCCCACGAGGAAGCTCACCAGATTCTTCGCCTGGTCCGAACGGTAACGCGTGGTGGCATCGTGCTCGGTCATCGTTGCAGCAAAGGCTCGGCGTTGAGCAGGATGAGGATGTCGTTCGGGTCATCGCGGTCTTGGCTCGAAGAGCGACCGAGGGTACGCACGGCACGCGGGCGACCGATGCCCAGGACGTACTCGTTCATCTCGCCCCCCACGGCGGATGCGAGCTCGACCTCGTCTTCGTAGAGCCGGTAAACCTGCAGCACCGAATCCACGAGCATACCGAGGATCTCGTCTCCTGCGTCGACGAGAAGCACGCGTGTGTTTTTGTCCATCGGGGCTTCGACGAGGCGCAGACGCCGGCGCAGATCCAGCACCGTCGTAACGCGCCCGCGCACCGACACGATGCCGAGCACCTCGTAGGGCGAGCGCGGCACCTGCGTGATTCGCGGCGGCTTCAGGATCTCCTGCACGCCCGCGAGCGGCAGGGCGTAGGTCTCACCGCCCAGCTTGAAGGCCAAGAACTCGTAGATCGCGCCGTCCGCGCCGGTCAGACGCTGGTTGCCCTTGCTGTCGCCCTGCATCACGCCTGGCACGAGGCTCGGCACGAGCATGCTCATGACATGACCTCCATCATGCGTGCGCGGTCGGAGCCGGCCAGCATCTCCTCGAGGATCTGCGGCGTATCGAGCACCAAGGTCACGGCCTGGTCGCCGAGATCCGTGGCGCCAGCGAAGCCGCGCACCCCAGCCACACTCTGCCCCAGCGACTTGATGACGATGTCCTGCTGGCCGAGCAGGAGATCGACGACCATGCCGAGCCGCCGCGCACCGAGCTGACTGACGACCACGAACTGCCGTGTCGACCTCTCGTGCCCGGGCGGCTCTTCGAGCCGAAACAGATCGCGGATACGGCACAGCGGCAGCGTGCCACCGCGCAGCGTCATCACCTCGCGCCCTTCGACCGTGCGAATGGCCTTCGGATCGAGCATCAACGCTTCCTGCACATTGGCGAGCGGGATCGCGTAGGTGTGCCCCGACACGCGCACGACGAGCGCGCTGATGATCGCCAACGTGATCGGCAGCGTGATGATGAAGGTCGTGCCCTTGCCCACCTCGCTGCGCAGGTCGACGACGCCCCCGAGCTTACCGATGTTCGTCTTGACCACGTCCATGCCCACGCCGCGGCCCGACAGATCGGTCACCTGCTCGGTGGTACTGAAGCCCGGCATGAAGATCATGTTGAGGATGTCTTCGCGGCTGAGCTCGTCTCGCTCCTTTTCGGAGATCAGACCTCGGGAGATGGCCTTGTCGACGATGCGCTGCGGATCGATGCCCGCGCCGTCGTCCTTCACCTCGATCAAGACGTGATTGCCCTTCTGGTAGGCGTACAGCGCCAGAAAGCCGATGGGATTTTTGCCGCGTTCTTTGCGCTTGTCAGGGGCCTCGATGCCGTGATCGATGGCGTTTCGGATCAGGTGCATGAGTGGATCACTCAGCTCCTCGACGATCAGCTTGTCGACCTCCGTCTCCGAGCCCTTCACCTCGAGGCGGATCTCCTTTTTCGCATCGCGAGCAGCCTGCCGCACCACGCGCGCGAGCTTGTCGAACACCTGCCCGAGCGGCACCATGCGCACGTCGAGGATGCCATCCTGCAGCTCGGCGAGGTTGCGCTCGAAGCCGCGCGCGATGCGGTGCAGCTCGGTCGACAGCGTGCGAAGCTCGGGCCGATCGCGCAGGCGCTCGGTGATCTGAGCGACGGCACCGCGTACGATCGCGAGCTCTCCCACCACGTTCATCAGGTGGTCGAGCTTCTGGATGTTGACGCGCACCGTGTTCGCGACCGAACGCAGAGACAGCGCATCGGCGCCCACCTTGTCCATCACCTGCGGCGGCACCGTGGGCGGCGGGGCGGCCGTGAGATCGGGCGCACCCTTGTCCCCAATCGCAGGCTCGGGGGCGACCTGGGGAACGACCGTATCGATGCGTTGCGCACCGCGGCGCGGCACCGGCTGTAGCACCGCGTCGTCGCTACACAGGATCTCCTTGAGCTGTAGCGGATCGGCCCGACTCGCGAGCAGCACCTCGAGCTCGATCAGATCGTCGCTGCCGCCTCCCATGCTCGGCAGGTACGTGATGAGCTCGGCCACGGGGCGGGCTCGCGCCTTGAGATCCTCGAGCGCGGTGTCGATGGACGCGAGCGCGAAGCTCACGCTCAGTCGGTAGAGCTGCACGCCTTGCGCAATGTTCGTGCGCAGCCGGTGCTCCTCGTACTCGGTCAGGACCGAGAGCACGTTCTCGCCGAGCTCGTACTCCGAGAGGACGTCGCGTTCTTCGGGCGCCTCGGCCACCCGATCGACGCTGTCTGCGAAGTCCGAGACGTCGACGTCGTCGGCATCGTCTCCGCTCGATGCGAGGATGCGCTGGATGCGCTCCACGCCGTCGAACAAGACGTCGAGGGTGTCCTGCGTGATGTCGACGCGACCCAGGCGCAGGTCGTCGAGCAGGTTCTCGAGCGAGTGGGCCAGGTTCGACAGGCTCGTCATGCCGAACATGCCCGCGAGGCCCTTGAGCGTGTGCACCGCGCGGAAGATGTCGTTGAGCAGATCGGGGTCGTTGCGTCCCTCCTTCTGACTCTGCTCGAGCAGAAGCAAGTCGCGGGATAGCGTCTCGACGATCTCCTGCGCCTCCGACAGGAACTCCTCGCGAACGCTGTCGTTCTCGTCCCCGGCCACTAGGCTAAACCCCCCCAAAAAACGCGCGCCACAAGGCGTGCCTCAGATCACTCGTTGCCGTCGCTCCGCGCCTCGGACTGCCCCACCAAACGTTTCGCCGTCTCGCGCAGCTCCTCGGGCAGAAAGGGCTTCGTGAGATAGGCATTGGCCCCGAGCGCCATGCCCCGCTCCCGATCTCTCTGCGCGCCCTCGGTGCTCACGATGATCACGGGCGTCGTCTTGTGCTGCGCCGTCTTGCGCATGAACGAGATCAACTCGAGCCCGTGGATGTCCGGCATGTTGATGTCGGTCACCACCAGATCGTACTGCTCACGGGGCAGCAGTCTGAGCGCCTCGAAGCCGTTGCCGGCCTCCGTCACCTCCGCTAGGCCGCCCTCCTCGAGAGTGGCCCGAACGAACGTGCGCATGGCCGGAGAGTCTTCGACGACGAGCACTCGCATAGTCAAAGCTGCCTCCCCTTCTGCACAGCCCTCGGGGGATCGTAACCGAAACGGCAATTGCTTTGAAAGATCGCGGGAAAGGATCACGAAATCGTAGCGGGAGAGTGCGGCATGCTGCGCATCTCACCACAGGGTGCGCGCGCGTAAGTGCTTCAACCGCTGAACAGCCGACTCGATAGCTCCTCTTTGACGTGGGCCGCAACGAAGGCGGCCACCGCCGCGCGGGCCTGCTTGAGCTCGGCTTCGGGCCAGGGCTCCTGGGCGGCGCTGAGCCAGTCAGCAGACAGCGCCGAGAGCATTCGGGCGCGGGCTCTGGCGCTGAGCAGAAAGGGGCCCCCGCCAAAACGCCGCGACACGACGGCCCCGAGCGCGGGGTCGAAGTAGGCCGCCTTGCCCTCGGGCACCACATCCCCCGACCTGCCACAGCGCGCGAGCTGGGGCGACAGCCCCGACAGGGCGAGCACGCGCAGCGCGAAAGCCAGAAGGCGCGACCTGTCCGGATCGCCGGCGAGCTCGAGCAGGGTCAGAAACTGCACCGCGTTGACGAACATCGGGGCGTCGGGCGCCCGCCCCGGATGGGCCTCGCGAAGCAGCGAAAGGGCCGCACCGGCGACGTCCATCTTCTCGAAGCTGCCCAGGATGCCCGGAAACACCCGGTCGATTTCGGCGCGCTTGAGGGTAAACAGCTCCGTACGCGTGGCCTCGAGCTCGACGCGGATCACCGCATAGGGCTCGAGCGCGCCCGCAAAGCGACGCTTGCTCTCGCGGGCCCCACGCGCGACGGCGGAGACCTTGCCGAGATGCTGGGTGAAGAGCGTCAGGATGCGGTCGGTGTCGCGGTAGTCGGTGGCACGCAGGACGAGCGCATCGGTGACCTGCGAGCGCGAGACCGTGCCGCTCACACGCGTTGGGTGGCGTCGACGAGGCGGTCGTTCATCGAGCCGGCCGACGCGCGCACCGACAGCTCGAGCGGCGCATCGCGATGCCGCGGCCGAAGCACGATCGACAGGGCCAACGTGAACAGAATCACCAGAATGACGAGCGCGATGGCGATCCCGAAGCGACGACCTCGCTCAGGCGCCTGAATGGACGACAAGAGCGGCGCAGGCGACGGTGCCTCCACCTTGCGCCCCTCGCCGTAGCGCTCGAGGACCTGCTCGGCGCTCAGGCCGAGAGCCCGCGCATAAGAGCGCAGAAAGCCACGCGCGAACACTTCGCCTGGCAGCTCCTCGAATCGATCGTCTTCGATCCGCTGCAGCATGCGCAGGGGGATGCGCGTGGTCTGAACGAGCTCTTCGAGAGAGACGTGACGCAGCTCTCGCTCACGGCGAAGATATGCACCAATCGAGTCCATGGCGTGCTCCTTCAATGCGTCGCCTCGAGGTAGCCCTGACACGCGTGCCCCGCCTCACTCTGAGACTCGAGCTCCACGCAGCGCTCGAAGTCGGCGATGGCGTCCTGTCGTAGCCCGAGCTGAGCCCGAGCTTCACCACGCAGACGCCACGCGTCCTGCAGCGATTTGCAGGCCGGGTCGGTCACTTCGAGACAGCGCGTGAGCGCATCATCCGCGCGCTCGAAGTCGCGCAGTGCGGTGTAGGTTTTGCCGAGACGATAGAAACCGAGGCAGAAGCGGGTTTGCTGCCGCACGGCCTGCGTCAAGGCTTCGACTGCGCGGTTGTACTCCCCGCGCTCATGGTAGGCCCAGCCGAGGTTGCCCCAGGCGAGATGGGGATTGCGATTGAGGATGTTGCCCGCCGCGTCGCGCAACTCGACGATGGCTTCGTCGTGGCGCTTCAAGTGCACGAGAACCACGCCGAGGCTGTTTTGGACCTCGGAGACGAAGGGCGGCCCGTAGGCGTCGTTTTCGGCGCCGAGCTCTTTGGCCTCGCGCAGCTCGCCTTCGGCTTTGTCGAAATCACCGCGCAGCATGTAGAGATTGCCGAGCAAGAGGTGGGCTTCGGGGTTCTTCGGATCGAGCTCGATGGCCTTGAACAGATGCTCGAAGGCCGCGGCGATGTTCTGCTCGCTCATCATGCCGACCGCGAGCTCGTACTCTTTCTGGCCGCGCAAAACCGCGTCTGCCGACGCAGGCCCGCCACAAGCGCTCGCGGCGCTCGCCCAAGCAAGCGCGCACAACACGGCCAACAGCACGGTTCGAGCTCGCATCAAACGCTGTATTCCCTCGCTCAACAGCCGACAGCCCCGTGATTTACCGGCTTCGACTGTGTCCGTCAATACGAACCGGGCGACCCACCCGGAGCGCACCCTAGCCCTGTCGGTACACCGACACTTGGCCACAACATTCTGTTTTCATGCAATTTTTGGTGATGCAAGCGGCCCTATCGCAGCGCCTTCGACGAGGTGACAGGCCACCTCGTGCCCCTCTGCCACGGCCCGAGGGAGCGGTCGCTCCAGATCGCAGAGGCCCGCCTGGGCCTCGGGACAACGGGGATGAAAGGCGCAGCCAGTGGGGGGCGCAAGGGGGCTTGGAACGTCCCCGAGCAAGGGCAGCCTGCGCCGCTCGGCCCCGGGGGCGAGCACCGGGATCGCGCTGAGCAGGGCCCGCGTGTAAGGGTGCCGCGGGTTCTCGAAGAGGGCAGCCACGGGGGCGAGCTCGACGATGCGCCCGAGGTACATCACCGCCACCCGCTGGCTCATCAGCTCGATCACCCTCAGGTCGTGGGCCACGAACAGGTAGCTCAGGCCGAGCTCCTCGGAGAGGTCTTTCAGCAAGTTCACGATCTGAGCTTGAACCGACACGTCGAGGGCGCTGACGGGCTCGTCGCATACGATCAACCGCGGCGCTACGGCGAGCGCGCGCGCGATCCCGATGCGCTGCCTCTGCCCCCCGGAGAACTCATGGGGATAGCGCTCCATGTGCGCCTTGAGCAGGCCCACGCGATCGAGCAGCTCACCGACACGCTTGGTCTCGTCGGCCGCGTTGTTGTTGGCGAGGCCGTGCACGCGCAGCACCTCGGCGATGGCGTCGCGCACCGTCATCCTCGGGTTGAGCGAGCTCTGGGGATCTTGAAACACGATCTGCATGTGGCGGCGCAGGGCGCGCAGCTCGTGCTTGCCGAGGGTCGTGATCTCCTGCCCCTCGAAGCGCACGCTGCCCGACGTGGGCTCGATCAAGCGCAGCACGGCCCGCCCCAGCGTGCTCTTGCCGCAGCCGCTCTCGCCCACGAGGCCGAGGGTCTCGCCCGCGGCCAAATCGAAGCTGACGTCGCTGACCGCGTGCACCTTGCGCGCGTCACGTCCGAAGGCCCCCGCGCGCACGTCGAACACCTTCGACAGCCCGCGCACGCTCAACAGCGGTGTCATCGCGTCTCCTTCGGCTCGACGAGGTGACACGCCGAGGCGCGGCCGCCTGAAAGCGTATGCAGGCGTGGCTCATCGCGTCGGCAACGCTCCAGCGCCTCGGCGCAGCGATCCTGAAAGCGGCAGCCGGGCGGAAGCTCGAGGAGATCGGGCACGACGCCCGCGATCGTGGGCAGGCGCTTCTTGCCGACGTTTTCGCCGTAGCCCGGCACGCTGCGCAGAAGCCCGCGGGTGTAGGGATGTTGGGGCGCGCTGAACAGCTGGCTGACGTTTGCACGCTCGGCCACCTTGCCCGCGTACATCACCACCACCTCGTGGGCGTGCTCTGCGACGACGCCGAGGTCGTGGGTGATGAGCAGCATGCTCATCCCGAGCTCGCGCTGCAGGCCCGACAAGAGCTCGAGGATCTGGGCCTGGATCGTGACGTCGAGGGCCGTCGTGGGCTCGTCGGCGATCAGGAGCTCGGGCTCGGCCGCGAGCGCTATCGCGATCATCACGCGCTGACGCATCCCTCCCGAGAGCTGGTGCGGATAGGCGTCGACGCGCTCGGCCGGTGCAGGGATCCCGACCCTAGAAAACAGCTCGATGGCACGGGCGCGCGCGGCCTTGTGCGACACCGTGTGATGGGCGCGCACGGCTTCCATCACCTGCATGCCCACCGTGAACACCGGGTTGAGCGACGTCATGGGCTCTTGGAAGATCATCGCCATGTGTCGTCCGCGCATGCCGCGCATCTCGCGTTCGGACAGCGCGAGCACGTCGCGTCCAGCAAAGCGAATGCTGCCCGCCTCGATGCGCGCAGGAGGCATGGCGAGCAGGCGCATGATGCTGAGCGAGGTGACGCTCTTGCCGCAACCGCTCTCGCCCACGAGGCCCACGGTCTTTCCCGCCTCGACCTCGAAGGATACGCCGTCGACGGCGCGAATGACGCCGCGATCGGTGTGAAAGGCGACGACCAGGTCGCGAACTTCGAGCAGTGCCATGGACCCAGAACCTACCATCTCACAGACCAGGCCGAGGTCGCCGAACGCAGCGGGCCTGCGTCATCGCACGTCGTCAGTCCGCGCACGACACCTCTTCGATCGCGAGCCCCCGGCGTGGCGTCTGCGCGAAGGCGCCTTCCGGGATAGCCACGTCGAGGTCGATGTCCGTGAAGCGCAGCATGGCGTCGGCCTTTCTTCGCAAGTCCTCGACGTGCACCACGAAGGGCATGAGCGCCTCGCCCACACGGCGATGGTCGTCGTAGCTCACGCGCCAGAGCGCCTTACCAGCGCGGTCGTAGCGCTGCAGGCGCACGAGCCTCAGGCGCTGCTCGCTGGGCAGCTTTGCGAGGTCGTCCTCGTGCACCTCGAGCTCGAGCACTTGCCGCTCGCCTCCTGGGGCAGTGCTCTCGAGCACGTAGCCGCCCTCCCCAGAGCACGCGAGCGACTCCCTGGCGGAAGCCACGCGGGGCGCATCGCCGAACAACACGCTCACCACGTCCGAAGCCGATAGCGCGACGCCGATCATGCGCGCGATGTTCGACGCGCAAGCAGGCCCCGTGAGGTAGCGGTTTTCCTTCATGTCGCTGAGCGCGAAGTGCTCGCCGTCACTGGTGAGGATCAGGGCCGGTCCGAACTGAGTGACGACGTCGAAGCGCACACGATCGGGGCGCTCCAGAAACATCATCACCCTGCCCTTCACGCGCCCGTCTCTACTGCGCTGATCGACACGCGCCTCTGCGCGCAGCGTGCGTGCGGTGCCCAGGTTTTGCGCGTGGCGCGCGAGGGCCTCGGACGGATCGACGAGCAGGTGCTTGGGGCAGGCCGCACCCCCGCACGCCGCGAGCGCGAGGCTCAGCGCGAGCACGCACGCGAGGCGCATCATCGGACGATGCCCTCGATCACCTGCAAAGCCAGCTCGTAGCGACCGAAGGGTGGCATCACGTAGGCGCCGGCCACGCGGTCTTTCACGGACGCGAGCATCTCGCGCGCCACCGCCACGCCCTCGCGTCGCCCCGGCTCGCCCGAGCCCGCTTTGCGCATGCGCTCGCGGATGTGCTCGGGAATCTGCATGCCCGGCACCTCGTTGTGCAGGAACTCGGCATTGCGATAGCTCGCGAGCGGCAAGAGGCCGACGAGCCCTGGCATGCCGAGGGGCTCGATGTCGCGCAGCATGCGCTCGAGCACGGCCGAGTCGTAAACCGGCTGCGTCATCACGAGCTCCGCGCCCGCGTCACGCTTCTGCTTGAGGCGTTCGAGCTCGCGCTCGTAGTCGTGGGCGCCGGGCTCGGTGCCCGTGGCGCACAGAAAGCGTGTCGCGCCGCCGAGCGGCTTACCCCCAGGATCGAAGCCGTGATTCATGGCGCGGATCAAGCGCAAGAGCCCCACCGAGTCGGTGTCGTAGACCGCGGTCGCGTCGGGAAAGTCGCCCATCTTGGGCGGATCGCCTGTGATCACGACCAGGTTGTGCACGCCGAGCTCGTGCGCCGCGAGCAAGTAGGCCACCTGTCCAAGCAGGTTTCGGTCGCGCGCCGTGATGTGCATGAGCGCCGGCATGCCGAGCTGCTCTTGGACGCGCAAGCACAGGGCGATGTTGCCCATGCGCGCCTGGGCTCGCGCACCGTCCGCCACGTTGATCACGTCGACGCCGCCCTCCTTCAGGATGCGCGCGCCCTCGAGCGCCGAGGCAAGCGAAAGACCAGGCGGAGGATTGACCTCCACCGAGACCACGAACTTGTGGCCGAGCTTCGCGCCAAGCTCACCCTTCTCCGCCAGCGTCAGCGCGCGCACCCCCGGTGCCGTCTCTTCTGCGCCACGCGGGGTCGGCTCGCGCATACCGCCGCCCGAGACCTCGACCGTGGTCGGATGACCGCCGACCATGCGCGCCGCGGCCACGATCTTGCGGATGTGCTCGGGTGTGGTGCCACAGCAGCCTCCCACCACCGCCACACCCGCCTTGAACAGGCGACGCGCGTAAAGCTGGAAGTACTCGGGCGTGGCCATGTAGGCGAGGCGCCCTTCGACCTGCTGCGGCATGCCCGCGTTCGGGATCGCCACGAGCGGCTTGTGGGGCGCCTGCATGCGCGTGACCATCTCGTAGACGCCCGCAGGGCCGGCCGCGCAGTTCACGCCGATGGCGTCGGCCTGCCAGGAGGCGATCAGCTCGGCCACCTCCTCCGGGCCCTTGCCGTCCGCCGTCGTACCGTCCGCGTCGAAGGTGATGCAGGCGAGGATCGCCAGCTTGCCCTCGGTCACCTCGCGCGCCGCCTCGAGGGCGAGTCGCAGCTCCTCGGGCTCACGAAACGTCTCGAGGATCAACCCGTCGACGCCTTCGTCGAGCAGCGCCTGCGCTTGCTCGCGAAAGGCCTCCTTGACGTCGGCGAGCCACGCCTTCGGCAGCGTCTCGAGCACGAGCCCCGTGGGACCGATGTCTCCGATCACGAAGGCCTTGCCCTGCGCTGCTTCGCGCGCGATGCGCACCCCCGCGGCGTTGATCTCGCGCACCTTGCCTTCGAAGCCGTGACGCGCGAGGCGGAAGCGGTTGGCCCCGAAGGTGTTCGTCTCGAGGGCCTGGGCGCCCGCATCGACGAAGCCCTGGTGCACCTGACGAATCACGTCGGGTCGCGACAGATTCAGCTCATCGAAGCATTGCGAGTAGAGGTTGCCCTTCTCGTACAGGGCCGTCCCCATCGCCCCGTCGAACACGAGCCCGCCAGCCTCGAGCGCCGCACGAAAGGCCTCGGGCCGAGCAGCAAAGATGTCCACCATGGACACGCTGTACCCCGCGTGCCGCGATCACGCCAACGCGCAGCCAGGCGGATTCAGGGTCCCGCGTCGGCGCCGCCGTTGCCAGCCCCGGCCTCGTCCACAGGCTCGCCGGGCGCAGGCGCACCGGCCAAGATCCAAGCCGCCATCTGGCGCACACCACACTCGAGCTTGTTCTGGCCGAGGGGCATGGGCAGTCCGCACAAGTTGAAGTTGGCGAGGTCAGCGGCGCCCATCTTGGTGAGGATGTAGCTCTCCTCGGGCTTGCCCGGCACCACCGAGGCCGGCGCCGGCTGGTTTCTGCCACAGTTGTCGCTGCCGCCATCGCTGGTCGTCAGCGTCTCGTAGGCCGCCTCTTTGGTGTGCAGCAGATACTCCCCCGGGAAGCCGCCCGGCGCGTGGCAGCCGGTGACGCAGGACTGCTGGATCACCTTCGTGTAGAGGTCGTCGAAGGTGATGGGATCGTCGCAGGCGTCGCCCCCGCCGCAGAGCGGCATCTGCTGGCCCACGGTTCCGGGGTTGCCCGCGGCGACCTTGGCCAGCGTGTTGACGGGCACGCTCTCGCTCGACACCTCGACCACCGGCGCGCCGCAAGCCAGCCAGTTACGCATGATCTCGCGCGTGCTCGCGTTGGCGAACGGCTCGAACGGCTCGCCCGCCTCGCAAGCCTGCCCGTTTGGGCTGCGCACGAGGACGGCTCCGAGCGAGGCCTTCCGATAGCTCGCACCCACCCCATCGGGCGGCATCAGTGCGTCCTCGACCTGCTCCCAGATCTCGTCTCGCCAGTCGAACACCGAACGCTGATTCTGGCGCAGCCGCGACAGCTGGGCTCTGTCGACCCACACGCCCTCCGACTGCACGGCACCCTCGGCGTCGGCGGCGAGCACCGCGGCAGGCTCGACGTTGAAATCGAGGCCCTTGGGCACGCCCTGTCGCGCCTTTCCCGTGGCGCCGCTCGAGTGGCACTGGCCCGCCGCGCAGGAGCGATTCATCACCGCCTGCCCAGCGTAGAGCACCTGCCCGGAGCCCGCGACCACGAGCGTGCGTGCCTCGGTCTCGTCGCACGCACCCAAGCCTTCGCAGCCGGAGGAGAGAAGGAGCGCGGCGAGGCCGCACGAACCGATGAGAAACGGTCGAAATTGCATGGGTCCCGAGGAAGATGAAGCGGGTCTCGGGCAGAGGTCAAGGCTTCTTTGTGGCCGCTTCCGAGCGGATGCTATAAGCCGGCCACTCGAGATGCCGACGAGCCCCCCCAAAACGAAGCGCGAGCGCAATCCCGAGGAGACGCGACGACGCATCCTCGATGCAGCCGAGGCCGAGTTCGCCCGCAAGGGCTACGACGGCACGCGCTTGCGCGACGTGGCACTCGCCGTGGGCGTGCACCACGCGCTGTTGCACCACTACTTCAAGGACAAAGAGGGCCTCTTTCGCGCGGTCGTCGAGCGCGCCATCGAGGGTGTGTCGTCGAAGGCCTTCGAGCTGCTCCGCACCACCGGCGACATTCGCGCGCTCACGGTGAGCTTCGTCGAAACGCTGGTGGCCTTCCTCGCCGAAAACCAGCATCTGGCCCTGATCCTGCACTTCGCGAGCCTCGACGAGGGCTCACCGGCCTACTCGGTGTGCGAGGAGATCGGTTTCAGGTTGGTCAAGCCCCTGCTCGATGCCACCTCCGAAGCGATCAAGGCGGGCCAAGCCGGCGGCGTGCTGCGCGACGACATCGACGCGCGCTCGATGGTGATCGCAGGGCTCGGCGCCGTCGCCTTCCCTTTTCATGCCGACAAGCTGATCAAGGGCGTGTTCGGCCTCGACCCGCGCGCCGATACGCAGGTCGAGCGCCACAAGCGCGCCGCCTCCGCGTTGATTCTGAAGGGCGTCCTGCGCGGCTGAGCCGACAGCTCAGGCGGCCGGCGCAAACTGCGACAACGCGCCGCGCAGCTTGTCGCGCACGCGCACCTCGAGCTGGCGTACGCGCTCCTTGCTCACCCCAAGCTCCTTGCCGAGCTCCTCGAGCGTGCGCGGCTCCTCGCTCAGCAACCTGGCCTGCACGATGCGTCGCTCGCGCTTGTCGAGGCGCCTGAGGGCAAGCCGCACCGCGCTCTGCGCAACCTGGGCCTCGCGGCGCAGCAGAGCCACCTCCTCGGGCGTGGGCAGGTTGCTCGCGAGGCGCTCGACCACCAGCCCCCGCGCGTCGTCGTAGGTGGCGTCGAGGGAGGTGTCGCCGTGGGCGAGCAGCGGCCACAGCTTCTCGCAGCGCGCGATGGGCATACCGCTCTTTTCGGCCAGCTCGGCGGGATTCTCCACGCCCTCGCGGCGGAAGGTGCGCAGGGCGCGCCGCTCGGTGCGCGTGGTGCCGAGGCGCACGATGCGGTAGCTGCGAACGAGATAGTCGCGAATCTCTGCGCGAATCCAGTACACGGCGTAGGTGATGAGCCGCACGTGCATGTCCGCATCGAACTTCTCCGCTGCGCGCAAGAGGCCGAGGTTTCCTTGCTGGACGAGATCCTCGAGCGGCACCCCCCAGCGGCGGTACTCGACTGCGATGCGAATCACGAAGGGCAGGCAGGCCTCGATCAGCTTCTCCCCGGCACGCCTGTCCCCCGCGCGATAGGCCCGAGCGAGCTCGCGCTCCGAGTCCGCAGCGAGCGGCGCGCGTCCCTTGAGCGACTCGATATACTCGTCCAGGCCGGAGCGGATCATGGGCACCTCCACGCCGCCCCGCAATGCAGCATGCGTGCCCACCTGAAAAATCAAATGATCCCATCGGTGCGCAGGGCACCGCATCCCTGGTGCGCATGCGTGCCGCGGCAGAATGCCGCATGGCGACGCGCCCAAGCGGGCTAGTCGCTCCGAATCGCTAGAACCTCGTGGTGACGAACAGCTCACCGAACGGGTGCTCGGTGCGCCAGATCTTAGAAGTAAGCCCCGGACGTGAAGGGCAAGCGGGCCCGGACCCGTCGCGGGGCCCCATGCTCATCGCGCGCACGAAAACGCCGAACAGGCGCTTTGCCCGCTCGGCGTCTGTCGTGCTGGTGGCGATTTAGGGTACGAAGACGGCCCTAGGTCGCTGCAGGCGCTTCGGCCAAAGGTGCAGCGTCGGAGCGAACTTCGAGACGGTAACGGCTATTCGCCGTTTGTAGGTAGTACACCTCGCGCCCCGCCAACCGCAAAATGCGCTTCA
>CAYNOM010000002.1:0-4191 GCA_964398415.1 uncultured Polyangiales bacterium
CACGCTCGAGCCCATGGTCTTCCCCGAGCCGGTCATCTCGATCGCGGTCGCCCCGAAGGACAAGGCCAACGCCGAGAAGCTGAGCACTGCGCTCGGTAAGATGGTGTCCGAGGATCCATCCTTCCGCGTGGAGGTCGACGAGGAGTCGGGCGAGACCATCCTGAAGGGCATGGGCGAGCTGCACCTCGACATCAAGATCGACATCATGCGCCGCACGCACAAGGTGGAGGTCGACGTCGGCAAGCCACAGGTCGCCTACCGCGAGACCATCACCCGCGCCGTCAGCGATGGCTACACCCACAAGAAGCAGACGGGTGGCTCGGGGCAGTACGCGAAGATCGACTACACCATCGAGCCCGGCGAGCCTGGCTCGGGCTTCGTGTTCGAGACGGCCATCGTCGGCGGCTCGGTGCCCAAGGAGTACATCCCCGCCGTCGAGAAGGGCTTCAAGCTCTCCGTCGTCAAGGGCCCCATCGCCGGCTACCCGGTCGTCGACGCCAAGTTCACGCTGACGGACGGCGGCTTCCACGCGGTGGATTCGTCGGCCATCGCCTTCGAGATCGCGGCCAAAGCCGCGTACCGGCAGAGCATGCCCAAGGCGGGACCCCAGTTGCTCGAGCCCATCATGAAGGTCGACGTGTTTGCGCCCGACGTCAACGTGGGCGACGTCATCGGCGACCTCAACCGTCGTCGCGGCATGATCAAGAGCCAGGACTCCACCCCGACGGGCGCTCGCATCAAGGCGGACGTGCCGCTCAGCGACATGTTCGGCTACATCGGCGACCTGCGCACGTTCACCTCGGGTCGTGGTCAGTTCTCGATGGAGTTCAGCCACTACGCACCTTGCCCACGCAACGTGGTCGAGGAGGTGGTGGCGGCCGCCAAGGCGCGCGAGGAAGCCAAGCGCAAGTAGGCACGGCGCCTTCGCCGGCGCAGATCAGGTAGTCTGGGGCGTCGCGTGCGCCCCAGATCGGCTGCGCCGCGTGCGAAAACGCTCATCGTCCCCCTGCTTCGTGTGATCAGCCCTTCCGCGGGGGTGGGGTCTTGCGTCACAACGTAGGCACCCGTTTGCTGTGGCCGCGACACCTGCGCGCGGCTGCGTGCTCCCCACGGCTTGGAGGACTCATGAAGCGTTGGCTTGGGCTTGGTTGTGCTTTGTTCTTGGCTTGTGGAGACGCCGGTAGCGGCGACGGGTCGGGCTCCAATCTCGGGGATACGGATGCCAGGGTCGATCCCATCTCGGGTGGTGGGGCGTCGGGTGGCAGCAACAACGGTGGTGGCGGCCAGGCAGGTCCGGGCACCAACGGTGGTGGCGGCGGCAATGCGGGTGGCGGCAATGCGGGCGGTGACAACGGCGGCGCCACCGCGGGCGGCGATTACCGGCAGCGCGGCAGCCACAGCGTCACGAGCAAGGTGTCGAGCTTTCAGGGCGAGGTCTGCACGTTTGAGATCGAGTCCTTCGTGCCCGACCAAGCGGAGACCGACCAGATCGTGATCCTCGCGCCCGGTTTCGCGCTTGCTCCAGCGGCTGGCTCCTCGCGCGAGGCCATGTCGCCCCTGGCCGAGCATTTCGCGAGCTGGGGCATCACGACGTACACGGTGGCGCTGTGCACCAACGGTCCGAGCATCGATCATGCGCGCAATGGGCGCGCCATCGCCGAATTCGGCGAGAGCGTCGGCGCAAACGGCGCGGTGTACATGGGCTTCAGCGCCGGCGGTCTGGGGACGATGCTCGCCGCGGCCGAAGCGGGCAACACCAGCGCCTACTTCGCGCTCGATGCGGTGGACACGAACAACCTCGCCGCACCGGCGCTCGACGCGCTGAGCGTGCCGCGCTTCGCGCTCGTGGGCGAAGGCTCGAGCTGCAACAGCACGAACAACATGCTCGCGGCCTATCAGGGCAAGGACGTGCGCGCCGTGCGTGTGATCGGCGCCCAACACTTCATCTTCGAGGGTGACGAGTGTGCGGGGCTCAAGTGCCTCGCCTGCAATGGCGGCGGCGCCGAAGAGGTCGAAGTCGTGCGTGCCATGTCGACGGCGTTTCTGCGCCACGTGCTCGACCTCGACGCCGAAGCGCTCACCTGGTGGGATGCGGACGGCGCGCGCTTTCTCGAGCTCGAGCAGGCCGGGCGAGTCAGCACGCTACAGTGAGCCCGCGAGAGCGCGTCAGCGCTTGGGCGGCAGGGTCGGCTGATCGGCGTCGTCGCACTCGGGGCGGGTGACGCGGAGATCTTCATCGGGCAGCGAGCGCACCGCGACGGGCCCGGTACCGCGCTCGAAGAGCTCGGCCATCGAGCGCCCCGAGGCGGCCTGCAGCGCGGTCAGCGCTGCCTTCGTGGGCGAGGCGGGCGGGATCGTGACGGCGTCGTCGTCGCTCACCGTAAGCCGCTTTGCGATCTTGTTCTTCTTCTTTTTCGCCGGTGATGGCGGCAAGGTCAGCGCCCCATCGAGATCTTGAAGCTCGACACTCGCGCTCTCGGGCGAAAACACGATGGGCACCGCGGCATTCTTCCAGGCTTCGCTCGGCGTACCATGGGCTTCGAGGATGCCGAGGGCGACGAGACGCTTCGCTCGGCGCACCACCTCGGCCGGCTCGGCGGGCACGAGCGTCATCAACTCCGAGAGCGACACCGCGCCATCGAGTCGTGAGATCAGAAACATGTCGAGACCATCGAGAGGTAGCGACTGCAGCTCGACGCTCTTGGCTGATCGACGAATTTCCACGCTTGCTCCGCCCTCGACGATCATAACCTCCAAGCGTTGAAGCGAGCCAAGGCTGAAGCGCGGATCGGCGGGCAAGCTCACGCTTCAGTCGTCGTCTTGGGGATCATCGGCGATCACGGGCCGCTGGACGGCACCTGCGTTGGGGCGTACCGACATCAGGCGCGTGACGAGGCGGATGAGCGCTCCCCCGAGAGGGACGAGCTTCGGCAGGGCGGACACCAGCAACACGAGGCTCACTGCGCGCAGAAACGTGGAAAGCCAGAAGACGGCTGTATACCCGTTCGGGACGGCCGTGAGCAATTGGGCACCCAAATAAGAGCCCGAGAGCTGGGCTGCCCCCGCGACGGCACCGGAAACCGCGAGAAACTCGACCCGAAAGGCATCCTTGGCACCTGCCAAGAGCAGCTGAAAGCTTGCGTATTCGAGCCCGGCCCACACGGCACCGCCGAGCAACTCGACGCCCACGAGAAAGGCGACGGACGTAAGCTCGGCCCACAGCGCAGGCAAGAGCGCGATGCCGACACCCGAGGCAATCAAAAGCGCGCGCAGGCCGAAGCGCTCTGCGATGCGGTGACAGAACGGAAACGTGCACGCCTTGGCGAGAATCGATACCGACGTCAGCATGACGTACGTGGCGTAGTCGAGCTCGAGCTCGCGCAGCATGTACGGTGTGAAGAAGGGCACCGACACGTACACCCCGAACATCAGCGCGGCGAGGTAGAGTGAGGTGCGCCACTGACCCTCGCGCAGCGCGCGCCCGAGTCGCTGGTGGGCGAAGGAGGCGTCGCGTTGGCTCGCGGGCGCGCGGGCCGGTTGCAGCGAGAGTGCGAGTGTCGACGCCGAACGCGCCGCACAGGCGACCCAGAACAGCACGGCGAAGGTTTCGAGACGGCCTTGCGCGGTGGAGCGTTGCAGTAGCGCTCCGCCACCCATGAACGAGATCAAAAGGGCCGCGTAAACGGCCGCCGAGCGCAGGGCGAAGTAGCGCTCCCGTGCGCGTCCATCGCTGAGTGAGGCCATCCACGCGCCCCAGGCGGGCGCGATCAGCGTGCCCGATGCCCAGAACAATGTCTTGATGGCGAGCAGGGGCAGAAGACCCGCTTCGCGCGACTCGGCGATCCAAATCAAGCCGAGGTGACTCGCCGCTTGGAGCCCCGCACCGAGTACCACCAGGCGCTTCGGTGCGCCGAGCCATGCGCTGAGTGCGCCCGAAGCGAGCTGCACGAGGGCCCCGACGAGGAGTGGCACACTCGCGAGCAGTGCGAGCCCAGAGGCTGTATGCCCCAGCTCGACCGCCAGTGCACCAAGATACGACTCGCTCGTGCCGAGCATCACGGCGTGGAGCATGCCGTCGAGGACGGAGACGCTGAGCGCGCGCTTCTTTTCGGGGGGCGGAAGCGAAGCTGACGCGACGCGGGAGGTCATCGACGCTGCGAGTGTACCGCTCCACGGGAGGCGCGCGAGCAG
>CAYNOM010000002.1:4291-44068 GCA_964398415.1 uncultured Polyangiales bacterium
CGCAGAAGTACCACTCGGGCTCGCACACGGTGGGCCAGGCCTCACCGCCGCCCGTGCAGGCGTACGCAATTTCCGAGCTTTGACGCTCGACGCAGTCCTGCCACACCGCCATCTCGCCCGTGCAGGTCTCGATCTGCGTGGGGCAGCTACAGTCTGCGACCGACGTGGGGCCTTGGGAGCAGGCGGCATCCGTGAGCCCCACACACAGCGCGTCGCAGTCGGGCACGTTCGTCGAGTCGGGCGGCGCGCATTGGACCACCGCGAGCGAGGCATTCCAGGCGAGGCCCGGCGCGCGCCGTCCTACGTGTTGGCAGGGGCGTCCGCCTACCTGGAAGCTGCCCTCGAAGTGGTCGTCGTCCGAGAAGGTGAGCGTGCCCGTGGTGCCCTCGCCGGTCACGCCCAGTGTGCGATCGGTGAGCAGCGCGGTGTACATGCCCTCGGCGCCGATGCTGTAGGTGTCGCCTTCGCGCGTGATCTCCCACACGACAAAGCCGGAGGTGCCTGGGCAATTGGTGTTCGAGGCCCACATGCCCGTGATGTCGCCGAGGGGCAGGGCCACGCTGCCACCGCCATCACGACCGCCCTCGCCCGTGCCCCCATCTCCGCCATCGCTGCCCCCGGCAGAAGGCGGGCGCGGCACGATCGCGTAGAAGCTGAAGTGATCGCTCTCGACCTTGGCTCTGCCGCCCTTCACCGGATCGTCAGCGGTCATGACTTCGCCCCAGTCGGCGTCTTTCTCGTCATCTAGGACCACCACGGACAGCTGCTTTTCAGGCGTGTCCCGATACATGTCTGGCACGGGCAAAGTGATTTCGACCGCCTTCTCGAACTTCGTGCCATGGGGCTCGAGCTTGACAGGCTTTTGCACCTCGCGACTTTCGTCGACTTGGGGCAGGTCCTTGACCTTGTCGTCTGAGACCTCGGAAACCGTGATCTCGATCTCTTCCTTCAGTGCGTCCTTCGGAATCGACACGCGCACACCGGACTCGAGCGCGAGCTCAGCACCTGCAGGTCCAACCTTGGCCTTCACACTATCTCTGCCCGAGTAGACCTCGAGCTTGGGTGTGATGTCGTCGAACCAATCGCCACAGCCGGCCGACATGGTCAGCACAGCGCAGAGCATCACGTATGCGCGCATCATTTTCCCCCTCGTGCACGAGGCATTATCTCGCACTAGCGTACGTGCGCAGGACCGCGTTGAAAACCGGTGTGACGCATGCCTACATCAGAGGAAGTCTCGGCCCCTGCCCGCTGCGCGTGCGACCGCCTCGAGCAAGTCTGCCGCGCGCACCGGCTTGTGCAGCACGGCGTCGTGGTGCTGCTCGATGAAGCTGCGCTGGTCTTGGCTCGCACCGCCCGAGGTCACGAAGACGATGCGATCTTTCAGATCGGGGCGCTCGGCCTCGAGCCACGCGTAGAGCTCACAGCCGTCGATCCCTGGCA
Organism: uncultured Polyangiales bacterium; assembly: GCA_964398415.1. GTDB lineage: Bacteria > Myxococcota_A > Polyangia > Polyangiales > DASUME01 > DASUME01. The sequence continues at coordinate 5,735 of CAYNOM010000002.1, forward strand.
GATCGACCTCGCACAGCAGCACATCGGCGTGGGAGCCCGACTCGAGCAACTCGATGGCTTCGCGACCCTCCCTGGCCACGAGCAAACGGTGCCCGCCCGACAGCACGCGCGCGTAGGCACGCAGCATGTGCGGATCTTCGTCGACGATCAGAACGCTCGGCATGCCGTGGTGTGAAGACGCGGGGATGGGCGTGCTCCTGCGCCTCACGGCATCACGCACGTCGTCCGGCCTCGCGACCGGCAAGAGGCACACGAAGGTCGCGCCCTCCTGGTACACGGATTCGACCGCCAACTCTCCGCCGATCTTGCGCAGGATCGAGCGTGAGATGGACAGACCTAGGCCCGTGCCCAGGTCCTGACGCTTGGTGGTGAAAAAGGGATCGAAGATGCGCTCGATCGATTCGGGCGCGATGCCTGGTCCGGTGTCGCTGATCGCGATGGCTACGTGCTCGTCGTCGGCGCGCGCGCTCACGCGGATGCGGTGCACGGGGCGCACAATCTCTTCGATCGCGTGGCCCGCATTGACGAGCACGTTGACGAGCACCTGCGTGATGCGATGTCGCGGCAGGGCGAGCTTGGGCAGATGGGGTGCGTAGTCGCGCTCGAGCAGGGCCTTGCGCAGCACGTCACGGCCCGCCAGCCGCACCGCGTGATCGATGAGCTCCGACACCTCCACGACCTCGAGCGGCTCATGCTCGTCGGTGCGGGCAAAGACCCGCAGATCGCGCACGATGGAGGCGATGGCGTCCGTGGCCGAAGAGAGATCGTCGAACAGCTGCGTGCTCGAGCGCGTGGTCTCGAGCTGCGCGACGCGCTTCAGGCGTGCGAGCGCTTCGCTCGGGGCGGCCTCGCCCGCCTCCGCGGCGCGCATCACCTCCCAGGCAGCCTCGAGTGCGGGCAGCAGGCGGGCGCGGGCGGCATCGAGCGACAGCATCACCGCGCTCAGGGGGTTGTTGATCTCGTGGCCCACGCCCGCCACCAAAGTGCCGAGCGCAGTCAGCTTCTCAGAGTGGGCGAAGCTCTCGTAGAGCCGCTCCGTCTCGGCGCGCATGCCAGCGCGCACCCCGAGCCGGGCCACGAATGCGGCGAGCTCCGCGGGGTCGCTCGGCGACACGACGGCCGCCTCGTCTGCGCCAGCCGCGAGGGCCAAGAGCACCGTGGGTTCGTCGGGCGCCACGTAGCCGACGGGGGCGGTCGGCCACAGCGCGCGCGCCTCGGTCACCGCGGCCTGGGCGCCGCCGTCGAAGAACACCACATGGAGACGCTTGCCGCGCGCCCAGGGCAACTCGTCCAGCACGCGAACGAGTCGCTCCCGCACGTCCGGGCTGTGGACCAGGAGCAGCGTGCGCACCTCAGACATCGAAGAGGTGATAGTCCTCCCCTGGCAGGCCTACCTCAAGGCAAATTTGCCTGTGACTTCCAAGACAGAGGCCGCACGGGTGAAGCCTGCGCCCTGGCCGTACAGTCCCACCCAAGCACCGCGCGAGAGTCGGCCGAGCGTGCGCGCACGCTCTAGGTTGATGATGGGACCACAGGCGCCCACATGTCCCGTCTCGGGGTAGGTCGTCATCGCGATCTCGCGGGCGAGGCCAAGCCGCTCGGCGATAGCTCCCGGAATGAAGCCGCGCGGCATCACGGAGGCGAGCACCGACAGGCGTGCGACATCGACTGTCGCGCACCGCGCCGCTTCGACCAGGGCTTCGGCGCCGAAGGTGACCGTCTCGCGCATCAGGGCTTTGGCGCGTTCGGGCGTGCGACTGCCGAGGCGAAACGCGCCCCCGGCACACCACCAGGGCTTGTCGCTCTCATCGTCCATGCCGCGAATCCAGGTCACGGTGGAAGCGTGCTCGCCGTGCGTGACACCGAAGGCACCGCGCAACGTCAGCCCGTCGCCGCGTCCGAGCACGAGCGCAGTGGCCGCATCGCCGAGGCCTGGTGCGGCGGGATGCAAAAGCGGGAAGGTGCGTAGGAGCAGGTGCGACTGCGTGAGCAGCACGACGCGCGCGAGACCCGACGCAAGGTAAGCGCGTGCCACCTCGAGCTGGGCCACCGAGCTTGCGCAGCCGGCTTCGACGCCGAGCGCCATGGCGCGCGTCGCACCGATGCGCTGGGCCACCTCGCAACCCGTGGGCGGGATGATGCGCTCGGGTACCACCGCGTTCGAGAGCACGAGATCGACCTCGGCCGGATCGATGCCCGCATCGTCGAGCGCACGCAGCGCCGCGTGGGTCTCCGCCTCCGCGGCGGTCGTGGTGGCATCTGCCACCCGACGCTCTCGGGCCCCCAGGAACGGATCGTCGGCCTCGCGGGCGAGGTCACGTGCGAGGATGCGTGCGGCCTCGGGATCGTGCGACTCGGGAATGTCGTTGAACGTGCGCTCGCCGACCTGCTCTTCGCGCCGGGTGAAGTTTTCGGGCCAGGCGTCGTTGCGTCGGATCTGAGCGGGCAGAAAACTGCCGATGCCGAGAATCGAGATGTTCATCGCGATCCTCCCTGCGTACGCAGCGACATTTGCTGCAGCGCCTCGACGCGTCCGCCACCGCGAATGCGTACGGAAGCGTCGATGCGCGCGTCGATCAGCGCGGGGCCTCCGCCGGCGAGCAGCTGATCGATGAGGGGTTTGGTGATCTGTGCGGGCCGAGATACGACCAGGCCCTGCATCCCGAGCGCACGCGCCCAGGCGGCGAAGTCGACCGGCGGAGTGTCGTAGTAGGCCGCGTGGCCGAAGAGCTGGCGCATGCCGTGGTGCACCATGTTGTAGCGACCGTCGTTGAACACCACGAACAACACCGGCAAGCGCTCGCGCACCGCCACCAGCGCCTCCATGCCGCTCATTTGCATGCAGCCGTCTCCGGTCACGCACACCACGCGTCGCGTGGGATCGGCGATGGCGATGCCGATCGCGCTGGCGATGCCCGAGCCCATGCTGCCGAGGTTGAGCTGCATCTGAAACTGCGAGGGATCGGCCGCGGTGAGGTAGTGGAGGCAGAACAGCATGTGCTCGCCGATGTCCGTGACGAAGCGCGCGTCTGGGCCGGCGGCGCGCTGCAGATCGGACAGCAGGCGGTGGGGGCGCACGGGGCTCGACTCATCGTGCGCGGCCTCGGGCACATCGAAGGGCGAGATGCTCTTGGCATCGCGTAGCGCGGCGCGTGCCGCGTCGTTCGTGCCGCCCTCGCGCATGAGGGTGCGCGTGAGGGCATCGACAAAGGTGCCCACCTCGGCGCGCAGGCCGAGCGTGGTGGCGAGGTTGCGACCGAACACCGATGCGTCGAGATCGACGTGGTACAGGCGTCCGTCACGCCCGACGTAGGGCGTCATGCCCACCGAGGTGTCGTCGAGATCGGTGCCGAGGGCCACGCACACGTCGACGTGCCCCGCGGTATAGCGACGCGCCCACATCGATGCGGCCATGCCTCCGTTGCGCAGCGAGCGTGGATGTCGCTCGCTGACGAGGCCCTTTGCGCGTGGTGTCGTGACGAAGGGCAGATCTGCGGCGTCGACCAAGGCGCGCAGCTTTGCTTCGTGTCCACGGCAGCCGGCGCCGATCACGAGCAGCGGCCTCACGGCATCGAGCAGCGCGCGCGCCACGACCTCGATGCGCTCGGCGTCGACTTGGATGTCGACGTACAGCCGCGCGGTGCTGACCTCGAGGGGTGCGCACTCGGCCATGGCGTGATCGAGCGGCAGCACGAACAGGGCTGGCCCGGGGTGGAGCTCGTCGGTGGCGACGTCGAGTGCTGCGAGCGCTTGGCTGACCACGCTACGCGGGTGTGCGGAGCGCACCTGAACACGCGTGATCGAGGCGTAGAGGGATTCGGCGGCCAGGCCCTCGGGGCCTGAATCTTGCGCCATGCGCCCGCCGCTCGAGGCCCACGCCACGTCGCCCGCAATGATCAGCATCGGCGTGCGCTCGAGGCTCGCCGAGGCGACGCCCGTCACTGCGTTGGTGATGCCGGGTCCGGCCGTGACCACCACGCACGGCACCCGACCGTTTGTGCGGTGGTAGGCTGTGGCCGCGAAGGCCGCGTGGCTCTCGTGGCGCGACTCGATCAAGCGCGCGTCGGGATGCAGGCGGATGGCTTCGAACACGGGGCAGATGGGGCCACCGGGGATGCCGAAGAACGTGTCGATGCCACGCTGCACGAGGGCTTCGATCAGGTGTCGTGCTGCCGCCTGCGGTGAGAGGCGTGAGCGCTCGGTGTCCGCGTGTGCGCGGGGAGTGAGCTCTCGGATGTGGGAGTCGCGTGCTGTCGCGCTGCGCTCGAGTGGGTCGAGCGGTGCGACGTCGCATTCGTGGCTGGCCATGCGTTTCCTACTGCAAAGATGTAAGCGGAGTCGTGCGAGCGCGGTGCGCTGCGCAACGACGCGCCGGCCCTGAGCAGCTTTCGTGCCGACCTTCGAGTGCAAGCGGGCTTACGTGCAGGCGCGCTTTGCAGAGCTTGTGCGCCTCAGGCTCTCTTCAGATCTGAAAGATCGAGAGCCGGGTGCGCAAGGCGGTGCTGTTCACCAATGAAGCAGGTGGCGCCCACGGAAGCGATCTTCGAGGATCGCTTGGGCTTCGACACGCATGCCGATGGCCTCGAACGTGCCCGTCGCTGCGCCGAGCAGATGCGATTCGATGTAGAAGTACTCTTCCGTCATCGTCACGACCGCGCTGCGCTCGCCAGGGAACTCGAGGTCCCAATGACCGAAGCTGTAGCTCTGCCGTCTGCCCGCTGCGCCCTGTTGGAGCAGCCGCTTCGGATCGTGAGACAGAAACCGCAACAACGTGCGGCCCAGGATGCTCTCCGCGAACGCCACCGCGTTGCGCCGGCCGATCTCGAACATGCCGTCGTGCACGCGCTCTGGCCCCAACAAGAGCCCGCCCGCAATCGCGAGCCGCACCAAGTACTCGCTCGCGGGCTGCCAGGCGATGGCGCTGACGCGCTCAGGAAACAGATGTCGATAGGGCTCGACGCGGCCTTCTCGGGTCAGAACGGCCTCGATGCTGCGAAAGTATAACCCCCGCACCTTGGCCGACGGCGGCACGAGTGGCAGCCGCTCGGTGAGATCACAGTAGCGGCTCACCTCTTCGATCGCGCGTGTCCGTTCCACCCTCTGCACGGCGGAACGATAGCCGAATGTGTGACGGAGTGCCTTGGTTGGGCGGCGAAAGCCAGAGCGGCGAGCGTACTCAGCGTGGCGCAGCTCACTGAAACGCGACTCTATGCGGCGTAGGGACTTGATCCCGCGGCGAGGGGACACGTAGCGTCAAGACAGCCTGCCCCAGACACTCATGCGCGTCTCCACCGCCTTTCTGCGAACGTTTCAGGGCATCCTGCGCGAGCTCGGCGTGCAGGAGAGCGCGCTCTTGCCACTGCCCACCGCTGCCGATTCGATGGGCTGGGATGAGTGTCAGAAGCGCCTCGCGTTCACGCTGCGCCACGCGGAGGAGCCGGCGCTCGGGTTACGCGTGGGCGAGCGCATCAGCGTGTCTGCGCTCCACGTCGTCGGACATCTCATGCGAGCTGGCACCACCTTGCGCGAGGCGACGGGCCAGTTCTCGCGCTTTGCACCGCTCGTGTGGGCGGGTGCGGCGTTCGTGCTGCGCGAGCAGGGCGACGAGGCCGCGTTCGGTTTTCGTCCGCCGAGCATCGATCGTGCAGGAGAGCGCTTCTGCACTGAGGCTGCGCTCACCGCCATCGTGCACGTCATCACGGCCACCCACCCATCGGGACGCGCCCCCCTACGCGTCGAGCTCGCCTACCCTCCACCCGACCATGATGCCGAGTATCCTCGAGCCTTCGGCTGTCCTGTGGTGTTCGACTGCGAGTGGAGCTGTGTCGTGTTTCCGCGCACGATGCTCGATGAGCGCCGCCACATGGCGGGCGACCCGCTCAAGCTGCGCTTGTTCGAGCGTGCGGAGCGTTTGCTTGCGACCAAGGAGCGCGGGCGCGATCTCGTGCTGCGCGTGAGCGAGGCCCTGCGCTCGGCCAGCCTCGGGCGCTTCGACGCAGAGAGCGTCGCGCGCACACTTGGGATGAGCCCGCGCGTGTTACGTCACAAGCTGCGCGAGCGCGGCACGTCCTTCGCAGGGCTCGTCGACGATGCGCGTCGCGAGATCGCCTGCGAGGCCCTGCGCTGCAATAGCTTGGACATCAAGGAGATTAGCGGTCGACTCGGCTTCTCCGAGCCTCGGGCATTTCACCGGGCCTTTCGGCGCTGGACGGGCACGACGCCGGCCCGCTTTCGCGCCGCCCACGGCATGTCGGCGTCTGGCGCATGACCGACATCGCCGGGCCAGGGGCGCTTCACCCTCGGCGCGCGGCTATACTGCGCGGATGGTGCGTTCTACATGGTTGTGCTTGGGTGTGCTCCTCGCCTGCGGGGATTCCGAGTCGGGCAAAAAGCTCCCGCAGATCGATGCGGGAGTCACAGATGGGGGCGTCGACGGCGGGGCGGCGGGTGAGGGCTTGCGCCTGCATCCCGACGGGCGCTTCTTCCGCGATGGCGCGGGGCGTGCGGTCATCTTTCGTGGGCTGAACGCGCGCATCGAGGGCGTGTTCGACGTCACCTTCGACGACGGGCGCATGCCGGTCGAGACGGTTCCGAGCTTCGGGGAGGCCGATTGTCGGCGCATGGCCGAGCTCGGGTTCACGTTGCTGCGCCTGCCCATCAATTGGAGCGGCATCGAACCAGAAAAAGATCGCTTCGACGAGGCCTACCTGAAGCGCGTCGACGCCGTCATCGCCTGCCTGAAGCAGCAGGGCATCTACACGCTGGTCGATCTGCATCAGGACGCCTATTCGAAAGAGATCGGCGAGGATGGTGCGCCGCTTTGGGCGATCGTGCCCGAGCCCGAGATGCTGCTCGAAGGGCCGCTCACAGAGGGTGAGCTCACGGGTCGCCGCATTTCAGCGCCTGTGGTCGCGGCGTTTCAGTCGTTCTTCGCAGACGGCGATCCGCACGGCCTCCAGGCCCAGTACATCGAGATGCTCGAGCACGTGGCTGCACGTTATGCCGACGAGCCCTTCGTGGTCGGCCTCGATCTGTTCAACGAGCCCTTCACGTCGCCGAAAACGCTCGCGCCATTCAACGCCCGCGCGGGAGCGGCAGTGCGCAAGGTGGCTCCCGACTTGACGGTGGTGTTCGAGCCCACCGGAGCCTGGAGTCGTGCGGGCGGAGAGGCCGTAGCGGGCCCCTTCCCCGTCGACAACGCCGTGTTCGCGCCGCACCTCTACGCGGTGTCGATCGAAGGCACCGACGAGGAGCGCGCGAACGTGACGCGCGAAGCGCTGCTTCCGAGCTTTCAGGCGGCAACGCGCGAAGCCCAAGCCTGGGGCACGGCCTGGCTGATCGGTGAGCTCGGCGCCGGACCGAGCACCGCGAACTACGAGACGATCCTGCGCCTGTACTACGACCTGCAGGACGAGTTCTTGGTGTCGTCGGCGCTGTGGCTGTGGAAGGAAAACAGCCAAGGCAGCTGGGGTCTGTTCGACGATGTCGACGGCACCTGGGTTGAGCGGCCCAGGATGGTCGAGCTCGTCTCGAGGCCCTACGCCACGCGCATCGCCGGCACGCCCACCCAGATGGGCTTTTCGGGCACGACGTTCAGCCTCGACTACCAGGATGCGCTCGACGCACCCAACGTGATCTTCGTGCCCGAGCGCTTCGCGGTCGATGCGGTCACCTGCGACGGCCAGGCCGTCGAGGCCTCCGCAACGCATGGGATGCTGCACATCGTCTGCCCTGAGGGCAGTGCCCACGCCCTGCGCGTCGAGCTCACGAACGCGGAGTGAACGTCAGAATCGCCCCTGCATGCTCACGGAGCCGAGTCCGACCCCAAAGTGAACGCGCGCCGTAGCCGGCGGCTCATCCGCCGTGGCTTCGTTCTCGCCACCCATGATCCAAAGCACCACACCCGCGGTGACGGCGCCCAGGGCGACCACGCTCATGATGTCGCTCGTCAGTGCCATGCTCTGGGCCGAGTCGCCGAGATCATTCACCTCGCCTGGGTCGGGCAGGGGCTTTTTGAGCTCGGCGCTGCGGTCATCGGCATCGCCCTGGGCCGTGAGCCCCGCCCACACGGCCACGCCCGCCGCGGCCGCGCCGGCGGCCCAGCTCGCGATGGCGATCTTGCGCTTCAAGGGCAGTGGCTTTCGCTTCTCCGCGACGATGGTGGTCTTGACCTCGGGGGCGACCAAGGTGAGCTCCACCTCGATCAAGTCGCCGCCTGCGATGTCCAACACCTGGGAGGCCTCCGCGCCATCGCTGGTGCGCGCGTACACGCGGTGACGGCCCACGTTGACGGCCACCGTCGAGGGCATGGGCGTGACGCCCGCGCGCTGCTCGTCGATGAAGACCTCTGCGCCGTCCAGATTCGTCGTCACGCCGATGCGTCCCACGCGCTCGCGCAGGATCTGGAACGCCCGCTCGACGTCTTCGCGCCGCGCTTCTGGAATATCGGCGCCGCCCTCGGCGAGGTAGCGCTCGTAGCTCTGGGTGGCGCCCAGATAGTCTTGGAGCTGCAGCTTCGTCTGCCCGATGTTGTAGAGCAGGCGGTAGTCGGGAGCGACCTCGTTGGCGCGCTCGAATTCGACGAGCGCAGCTCTAAAGGCACCCTCCTGGAACAGGGCCACACCGCGCTGGAAGTGGGCGCTTGCGGTCTTGAGTCGTTCGTCTTCCGAAGGCGCCTGTGCCGACGTGACAGAAGTGAACAACAGGCTCAGCACGAAGATGACGCTGAAAATCCGAGCGCGTCGTTGACGCATGGACGGGATCCTCTCCTTCAGGTGGCGTGACGATCGAGCGCGAGGCGTCTCGCAGCAACATCGTCTGCACGAGCGTAACAAATCCGACAGCGATGCGAGCGCTTTGTGTGCTCAACCCGGTGAGTCAATTGTGCGCGTTCACGGTGTTTGGCCGCGCATGTGGGGAGCGCGCGCGTACTCGTCGACCTGCAGCAGGTTTTGGGTGTACCTTCGCCACCTCATGGCGCCACCACACCGTGTGACCGACCTTCGCGATTTACTCGAGGCCGACGGCAAGCCCGCCGCCCCGGTGCGTAGGCTTGCCCTGTGGCTCGGCTCCATCGTCGAGTGCGTGACCAGCATGGGCGACCAGGAACGCTGGGTCCCCGTGGCGGTGGGCTGTGCCCATTGTGACGCTGGACGCATGGCCCCCCTCGCGGTGCGCTGCGTGGGTCCTGGGATCGAATGGCTGTGCTCCGAGTGCCGGGCCTCCGGCACGCTGCGCGGTTTTCAGGGCACGCCCTTCGACCTCAGCGACGTGGACGACGACCTGGCCGAAGACGCCGACGTCGCGGTGTTTGCGCGCCTGCCCGAGCTCGACGCGGTGCGCCAACTCGAGCTCTCGCCAGGCGACCGCCGCGCCCTCTCCCTTGCGGTGCTCGTGCGTGAGCACGTCGTGCTCGGACTGACCACGGCCGAGCTCGCGCATCTCATCGATTCGGTACGCCGCGGCGCGGCAGGCGCCACGGGCCCCCTGCGTCACGCTGCCGAGCGTTTCGTGGGTCGTTGCGACGCCGCCCAGCTCATGTTCGAGGCGCGCGGGACGCAGACGCCCCTCGTGCACTGAAGCCGGGGCCCTGGCGCACGAGCGCGATGCTCACGGCCAGCAAGACGAGATTTCGGCCGAGCGTCAGCCAGGTGACCTGACCGCTGCCTTCGCCGAAGCAGCCGCACTCGATGTCGAGCCCGCGCAGGACGGCGCTCGCGGCAGCCGCGGTGAATCCTACGAGCATGCCGGCAGCGGCCAGAGCAGCGGGGCGTCGAAGGCCCGCAGGAAAGAACACGATGCCGAGCGCGACGAGCAACTCCGCGGCCGGCAACGTGGCGGCGGCGTAGCCTGCGTACTGGGGAAGGAGCTCGTAGCGCGAGATTTCGAGCGCGAAGGCGCTCGGGTCGAGGATCTTCTGCCCACCTGCGTAGAAGAAGAGGCCGGCGAGCAAGAGCCGCATGGCCCACATCACGGCTTCGCGCATGCGGCTTTGGCTCGCCGCGCTCAATGGGCGTGCTCCTCACCGCACTGGGGACAGCCGCCCGATGCACAGGCGAGGTTTGCGTCGCGCCAGGCCGCGAAGCCGCCGTCGAGCACCGCGATGCGCTGATCGGGCGAAGCGAGCCGCTTCTGGAGCTCGCGTGCAACGAGCATGGCTTCCTCGGTGGAGTTGGCGTAGACGAGCAAGAGGCGCCCTTCGCCCAGACCGCTCTCTGCCACGCGGGCGGCGTCGTCCGAGGCGCTGCAGGGCAAGTGTAAGGCGCCCGCGATGTGCCCCTGCGCAAAGGCCGAGGCTTTTCGCGCATCGATGATCAACGCAGGCACCTCGCTGCACAGGGTGGCAGCGGCGTTCGCGCCCAGCACCTCGATCTCACGCAAGGTCGCTGGACCGTCGTCGAGCCCGCACACCACGGGCGCCGCAAAATCGAGCGCAACGCCGTCCGAGCGCACGGCGTTGAACCCGAGCCCGAGGGCGGCGCCCAGCGCGACGAGCGCGAATGCACGCGTGACGAGCGTCGTCAGGCTGAGGTCTTCGGCGGGCACGGCTCGGCAGTCTAGCGTAGGCAGAGCCACTTCTCACGTGCGGCGTCGGCGGCCCCGGTGCACGATCGGCGCATGCTCAAGGAGCTCGTTCGTAGCGTGGTTGCGGAGGGTGCGCGCTGTTCGTGGCTGCTTTCAGCCACGGAGGCTTCGCTCACGCGGCGGCTGACCGTCGTCTGTTACCCCCGCATCCTGCCGGCAGGCGAGAAGGCGGGCTATTTCCTTCCAGATCTGGTGGTGACGCCCGAGGCGTTCGACGCGCACTGCGCGACCTTCGCCCGGCGCTTTCACGTGCTGCCTCTCGACGCTGCCTACGCCGCATTTCGCGCGGGGCAAAGCTTCGAGAGGCCCTTGCTAGCCATCACTTTCGACGACGGCTATGTGGACAACCACGACTTGGCTGCGCCGATTCTCGCGTCCCACCGCTTGCACGCCACGTTCTTCGTCATCGCAGGCCTCGTGGGCACGTCGCAGGCGCCCTGGTACGACCGCGTGGGTCGCGCCGTCCAGCACCTGAGTGGGCTCGGACGGGCTGTGAGCGCGGCGGGTGAGCTGCTAGCGCAACCATCTTCGGGCGTGAGTGGACGTGCCCTGGTGCAGAACGCCAAGACCCTCGCGCCCGAGGCGCGCCGAGAGCTCGTGGAACGTCTCCTCGACGCTGTGGGCGATGCAGAGATCACCGACCGCGATCGCTTGATGAGCTGGGAGCAGGTGCGCTCGCTCGCGTGCGCCGGACACGAAATCGGCTCCCACTCCGTGTCCCACGAGATCCTGCCTTCGCTCGACGACGCGACGCTGGCGCGCGAGCTCCACGATTCGCGCGCGATCCTCGAGCGCGAGCTCGGGCGTCCCGTGACGTCGCTGTGCTACCCCAACGGCGACTACGACGCGCGCACCACGGCGCTCGCAGCCGAGGCGGGCTATGCCTGTGCGGTGACCACCCAGTGCGGCACCAACCGCTGGGGTGAGCGTCCCTTCGAGCTCAAGCGCTGGTTCATCCACGAAGGACGGCTCTCGCACCCGGGTGGCCAGCCCTCTTCCGCACAGCTACGACTCGAGCTTGCGGGCCTCGCCGAGCGGGTGTTTCGTCGGTCCGACGCCGCGCGGTGACGTCATGAAGATCGCCTACCTCACGAGTCTCTACCCCGCTGTCTCCCATACGTTCATCATGCGCGAGGTGCTGTCGTTGCGCGCCCGCGGCCACGACATCGGTACCTTCTCGGTGCGTCGTGCCGAGCCAGAGGACATCAAAGGTAAGGACGCCGAGGAGGAGGCTCGCGGCACGCGTTTTCTCTTGCCTCCCGACCCGCGAAAGTACGCGCAGGCTGCGCGCTGGCTCGCGACGCGCACGGGCCTCGCGTTCGATGCGGGCAGACATCACGCGCTCGCCCAAGCGAGCGGCCTCCGAGATCGTGCGAAATGGGCCGCTTACTACGTCGAGGCCGTGCAGCTCGCGCACGTTCTGCACAGCGAGGGTTACGAGCACCTGCACTGCCACTTCGGCAACGCCGGCTCGAACACGGGCATGCTGGCCGCGCGCCTCGCGCGCATTCCGTTCTCGATCACGTGCCACGGCTCCGAGCTCAACGAGCCCGAGAAGTTTCGTCTCGCTCAGAAGGCGCGCGAGGCCAAGGCCATGGTGTGCGTCAGCAAGTTCGGGCGCGCGCGGCTCATGCACCTCACCGAGCCCGAGCTGTGGCCGCGGTTTCAGGTCGTCCGTTGCGGCGTCGAGGGCATCGAAGACAGCCCCATGCCTGAGCGAAAGGGCCCTCTTCGCATCGCCTGCGTCGCGCGGCTTTCGGTCGAGAAGGGGCACCTCGTGCTGCTCGATGCGGTGTCGCGACTTCGCGCGCGCGGTCTCGCGTTGCGTCTGAGCCTGATCGGTGAGGGGCCCATGCGGGGCGCGATCGAGGCGCGCGTGCAGAGCTTGGGCCTCGAAGCACTCGTCGAGCTCACGGGGGCCCTCGAGCCAAGACGGGTGGCCGAGCACTATCGTGCCGCTGACCTCGTGGTGCTCGCGAGCTTCTCCGAGGGCGTGCCCGTGGTGTTGATGGAAGCCATGGCTCACGGGCGCCCGGTGGTGGCCACGCGCGTCGGAGGCGTGCAGGAGCTCGTGATCCACGAACGCACGGGTCTGACCGTGGCACCGGGCGACGCCGACGAGCTGGCCCAGGCCATCCAGATCATCGCGGACGATCCTGCCCGGGCGGGTGACATGGCCAAGGCGGGAGTCGAGCTCGTGGCGCGCGAGTTCAGCGTGGCGCGTTCGGCGGCACAGCTCGAAGCGCTCTTTGCCGCGCGCTGAGCTACGAGCCGTACTTCCAGGGCCAGAAGTGGATGTAAGTGACGTAGCCGGCGAGCGGTTTGACCACGAACGACGTGATCTTCTTGCCGTCGGCCACGCGGGTGAGCGTGACATTGCTGTTCACGTCGGTCGGGACGTTCACGACTCCGGCGCGTCCGGCCGTGGTGGCGACCGCATCCACGTCGGGCGTCCAGCCGGAGGTCGGGTAGAACGGGGCGGTGCGACAGGTGGCGCTGCCCCCGCCGCAGCCAGCTACCGGCTTGTCCGTCGCGACTGACACGCCCTCGACCTCGCGGTCGCTGCAGTCGAAGATGCGCATGAGGAGAAAGCCCAGGCTGGGGTCGATCTGTGCCCCCGCGCCGCTCGCCGCAAGATCGCGGAACTGCGGGAGGAACATCAGAATGGGCAAGGGGTCTTCCGTGACCCCGTAGGCGGGGCGGTACATCAGGTACTCGCCTGGCAGAAGGGGCTCGTTCTGCGGGCTCTCGCCCCGCAGCTGAATGCGAAACAGCTTGCCCGCCTCCAGGCCCTCGATGACCACGTACCGATTCTCATCGTAGGTCCACTTGACGTTGAACGGGCTGCTGCACGTCGCATCGAGCGGTGCGCAGACCTTCACGCTCAGGTCTTGGACCCTGACCTGCTCACCTGGTGCGAAAAGCACCTGGAGCCTGAGTGTCGCAGTCTCAGAGCTGTTCTGTGCGCGACGAGGGTCTTCCACGCCTAGGCAATCCCAGGTGTCGTCCACGCAGGCGCCCGCCTCGCAGGTCGCCGTGGGGCTGTCTCGCGTGCAGTCGGCCTTGGTGCTGCACTCAGCCCCGCCACAGCGCTCCTCGGAGCGGATGCAGACCTTCGCACCGTCAAAGGGAGCGCAGTCTTCTGGCGTCTTGCAGGTCGCTGTGGTGGCCCGCACGCACCGCCCGCTCACGACGTTGCACAGCTCGTTCGAGTCGCAGTCGCCATCCGTCGTCTCGCACTCGGGGGGCTTACACATGCCGTCGATGCAGATGCCGGGCTGTCTGCAGTCTTCGCTCGTCTCGCAGCCGGTCTTCACACTACAGATCCCCTGGCTGCCACACACGTAGGGAGCCGTGCACTGGGTGTCCTTGCTGCACTGCTTCTCGTCCGCGTCGATCAATATGGTGCAACCACCAGCCAACAGCGCGAGCACTGCCCAGGGCAGTTCCCACGTTCTATGCGCATTCGCCAACATTCGAAATGCCCCCTGGCGTAACTACCGCAAAGCCGCCGCCCCGTGGCCTCGCTCACGCCAGCGTACCAAAGCCCGCGAAGATGCGGCTACTTCTTCTGGGACCCTGTCACGGATGGGCGATTCGCTGGCCCGCGTCGGCCATCACGGCGCGCGACGTCCATGGCAGGGGAGCCCCAAGTGGGGAGAAGGTCATGCTCGCCGAATCGTGGTAGCGCTGAGCAGAGCAGGAAAGGAGGAAGGCCATGGCATCCACAGCGCTTCCGACCCAAGCCGAGCGTTACCATCGAACTCGCGTCTTCACGAGCGTGCCCCTCGGACAGCGGCACGTTCATCGGATGCGACGCGGCACGTGGTCGCGCGTACACGTGCTCGACGGAGCACTCGCCGTCGTCGACGACGCGCGGCACGATCGGCACGTGCTGTTTCGCGGGGAGTGGTTCGACCTGCCTCCGGGAGTCGATCACCACGTCGAGCCCTGGGGACCACGCGTGCGCTTCTTCCTCGATCTGTTCCGTGTGGAACCCCAAGAAAGCACGGGCGACGCAGCGATCATGCGTTGGGAAGGTGAGGGCGGTGCCTCGAACGATTGAGGGCTGTTGGCCCGCGCTGCCGTGATCGTCACGCCCTGCGTCGCAGGGGGCGCGCGAACGGCGTCGGGACGCCGCGCTTGACTAGGCGTCGTACGCCCGACGCCGACTCGGTGAAGACTGGGGGCTCCATGACCGGTTGACCCGACGCCAGCTCGGCAGGTGGGGGTCTGAGCGTGTGCATGTCGTCGAAGTCGAGCTCGCCTCCGCGGCTCTCGAGGTCGCCGATGACGACGAATCCGCGACGTTGGAGGTTGAACAGGCGCCGGGTCACGAGCACGGCGTCCTCGTCTAGCTCTTCGAGTAAGGTTGCAAACAGTATGGGCGTCTCGAGCAGGGCGAGCACGCGCTGGCTCTCGGCATCGAGGTCACGTACGAGAGCGGTGTCGAGCGAGCGACTCTTCCAGACGTGCACGGCGGGGGCTCCACGAAGACGGGGTGTGTCCATCATAAGGGACAGGCCGGCCCGTTCGTCTATCCACCCAGCTCACAGAACGGCGCTTTGCGCAAGAGTTTTTGCGTGGGTAGGCGTGGGCGGTCGTGCACGGTGCAGGTACGTCACCTACAAGCGAGGCTCGTGCTCAGTCGTGCTCGTGCAGCATCAACAGCTCGCTCGCTTCATGCGCGCTCTGCGCGATGGCCGTGCCGTCGGTGGGCGAGTCTTGCGTGCGCAAAAAGCCAGACAGGGCGTCGATCATTTCTGTGGCGCGCTGAAAGCGGCGCTGCGGATCGCGTGCCAGGGCCTTCTGCACGATCGCCTCGAGTGCCGGCGGCACCTCGGGCCTCAACGCGCGAAGCGACGGCACCTTGCATTCCATGACACGCAAGGCGGCGTCCACGTCCGTGCCCTTGCCGCCAAACAAGCGTCGCACCGCCAAGGCCTCCCAGAGCGTGACGCCGACGCTGAAGATGTCGCAGCGTGGGTCGGGCTTGGGCTGTTCGAACAGCTCCGGCGCCATGTAGGCGATCTTGCCCTTCACGACGTCGGGATCCGTGGTGCCGGGTCGATCAAGGGCGCGCGAAAGCCCGAAGTCGGTGAGCTTCACGCAGCCGTTGAAGCCGACCATGATGTTGGCGGGCGTCACGTCGCGGTGAATGATCGGTGAAAGCCGTCCGGTGCTCGTCCGACGCAAGTGTGCCGCAGACAGCGCGCGCAGCACTTCGATCGCGATCGCGGAAACGAGGGTGAGTGGTGGCGCCCTGCGATCGAGCGAGTAGGCGCGCACGTAGTGGGCGAGCGTCAGGCCCGACACCCACTCCATCACGATGAAGTAGCCGCCCTCGGCGTCGCGACCGAAGTCGTGGATCTGGGCGATGTTCGGGTGATCGAGCTCGGAGACGATGCGCGCCTCATCCACGAACATGCGCTCGAACTTCTCGTCGCTCACCAGGTGTCGCAGCACGCGCTTGATGCCGACCTTGCGTCGAAAGCCCGCTTCACCGTGGGTGTAGCCGAGCCAAACGCTGGCCATGCCGCCTTCGCCCGCGGGGCTCACGGGCTCGTACTTGCCGCCGAGCAGCAGCGGCGCGCCAGCGCTCGACTCGGACGAGCTCTTCGTCCGCAGCATGGCCGAGTTTGCTAGCGAGTCGCGGCGTCTGCCCATGCTTGAAGCATACTCGAAGGGTGGGACGGACGGGGTCGCTCCGCGCCAGTCACCCGCGCGTGTGTCCGCCGTTTGTAGGGCGAAACGCTACGCTGTGGACGTCAGTTTTGCAGGCTGTTCTTGATACGCTCGTAGCCGGTCTTCAGCTCATCGAACAGGCCCCGCGCCGCCGCGCCGAGCTCCTTCAGGGGCTCTTTGGCGTCGCCGCTCACGCGCTTCAGCTCGTCCTGCACGCTGAGCCAGTTCTTCTCAAGCTTCGCCCATTCGTCCTTCGCATCGGCCTTGGCGAGGTGCATCTGCACCTTCAGCTCGTCGCGCATCTTGGTCAACAGCTCGAGCTCGCGCTCAAGGGTCTCCTTGTAGCGATTGGTGTCCATGGTCACGCCCTTTCGTGGCCCGCACGGGACGGGCATTGTCTGTAATACAACCTATGCACCATGACGCGATGCGCAATGGGGCACACCCGTCTTTCTTGGCGTGAGGGGGCGGCCTGCCCGCATTTGTCCCGCTTTCCGCGGCCTGGAAATGATGTTAGTGAGTAATCACTACAGTTGTGGAGGATCCGATGCTCGTGCAATCCCGCTCTGCGGTGTCCGCGCCCACCGTCGCCTCGCTCGCGGGGACGCGCGCGACCACGCCCGATGCCAGCATCTGGGAGAACTGTCGCGAGGTGGACGTCCCGCTCACCGACATCGAGGGCACGCTGCCCCCCGATCTCGTGGGCCGACTGTTGCGCAATGGCCCGGCCAAGCGCGACCTCGGCTCGTGCTTCTGGGATGGCGACGCCATGGTGCGCGAGCTGAGCTTTCAGGCCGGCGGCAAGGCTCGCTACCGTGGCCGCTACATCGAGACCGAGAAGTACTTGGCGGAGAAGCACGCGACGCGGCCCCTGTTTCGCACCGCGGGCACCCAGCGGCCGGGCGGCATCCTGAGCAACGCCTTTCGCATCCCGGTGAGCGAGCCCAACACGCACCTCTTGCCGTTTGCCGGCAAGTTGCTCGCGCTCCACGAGGGCGGACATCCCGTCGCGCTCGATCCCGTCACGCTCGCCACGCACGGGCCCTTTCACTTCGACGGCAAGCTCTCGCGGCTCGTCACCTTTGCGGCCCATCCGCATCGCGATCCGGAGACCTTCGACGTGTTCAACTTTGGTGTGCGCGGTGCTGGTCTGGGGGGGCCTGCCGTGATCGGCTATCGCCTCACGCCCCAGGGTCGGCTCGTGACGATTGGCGAGCTGCCCCTGCCTTCGATCACGTTCATGCACGACTTCGCCGTCACGCAGAACTGGCTCGTGTTCTTCGTGCCCCCCGTGTCGTTCAGCATGGCGCGCATGCTGCTTGGCGTCGGCCCGGTGTTCGACGCGTTTCGCTGGCAGAAGGGGCGCGCTGCCCAGGTGCTGATGTTGTCGAAGGATGGCACGCAGACGCGGCGCTTCGAGATCGAGCCCATGATCCTCGGCCACGTGTCGGCGACGCGCGAGCGGGGGGATGAGGTGGTGGTCGACTTCGTGCGCGGGCCGACCTGGGACAAGATCGGCAAGGGTCTGTACTCGTACCAAACCGATGGCTTCGATTTCACGGAAGACATGTGCCAGTGGCGCATGCGCTTCGACACGCGTACCAAGCGCGTGCAGAGCGAGGAGCTCTGTGCGCTGCCCGGCGACTTTCCGCGCGGCAACGAGACGCGCGCGCTGCACGCGAGGCGCTTCGCTTACCTCGCTGCCAATCCGGCGCCTTCCATGTGTGGTTTCTTTCGCGGCACGCTCAAGCTCGATCTCGACACGGGGCGCGACGAGCTCTTCGACTTCGGGCAGGGCGCGGTCACCCATGAGCCCATCTTCGTGCCGGCCCGAGGTGCGAGCAGCGAAGATCATGGTTACCTCGTGCAGCTCGTGCACAACAGCGCGCGGCGCGCGACCGATTGCGTGGTGTTTGATGCCCGTCGCGTCAGCGATGGCCCGGTGTGCACACTGCGTCTGCCGGTCAGCGCTGGCATGACCTTCCATGGCACCTGGATGGCCTGAGCGTGGCCTGAGCGCGTACGCGGTTACCTCAGCGGAAAAATGCACGTAGGATGAGCCGTCCGAGGGCCTACCTGGCTCTACACGGGCGCCTTGGCTGCTGAACGCCTAGGGGGGAGATCCATGATGCGTTCGACGTGGTGTGGTCTGTCGTGGGTGATGCTGATGGCAGGTGCCGGCTGTGCCCGTGGCGACGGCGAGACAGGCTCGCGAGGGGTTTACGGCTCCTTCGACGACGACATCGCGGCGGAGGCGGATGCCGGCGCGGATGGGGGCGAGGACAGCGACGCAGACGGCCCCTACGCGCAGGGTACGGACGCGGCCACGTCGGGCAGCGATGCGAGCACGGGCGCGTCGGGCTCGGGCAACCAGGCGGCCGGCGAAGAGCCTGCCGAAAACCCGGACGTGGCTGAGTTTCCCGTCGATCCAAAGCTCGCCTGCGCCGCGCTCTCGAGCTGCTACCAGGCACGCTACGTGGGCGAGCTTTCGGGGGATGAGTCTGGCGCGCCGCTCGTGGCGACGGGCACGCGCTCGGAGTGGGTGACCGTGCGCGTACGCGAGGACAGTGGCCTGGCGCGCGGCCTCGACGTCGTGCTCGAGCTCAAGGGCGAGGTGGGGGCCAACTACGATCTCTTCGTGTACCGTCCCGATGATGCCAGCAGCATGCAATGCACGGGCGAAGCCCAGGCGAGCGCGCAGCCCGGAGATCGTCCCGAGTCACTTTCGCTCTCCTGGAGAGACAGGTACCTCGGTCGCGACGACACGCGCACGCTGAGTGTGGAGATCCGGCACGTGGACGGTGACTGCAAGCCCTGGGTTTTGTCGGTCTATCGGCCCTGACGCGCTCGGCCCACCCAAGGCTGCGAGCCTCTGCTACAGCTCGGCCATGACGCTGCGAGTGGCGATCTTCGGCGCGACCTCGGCCATCGCGGGTGATGTGGCGCGCCTGTATCACGCACGTGGCGCAAGGCTCGTGCTCGTGGGCAGAAATGCCGACAAGCTCGCGCGGCTCGCGGCCGAGCTCAAGGGCTCCGTCGTAGCCACGATCGTGCAGGACTTCGACCGCACCGACGAGGCCGAGGCCTGCGTGCGTGGGGCGGTGACGGCGCTCGGCGAGATCGACGTGGCCTTGATCGCCCACGGCTTGCTCGGAGATCAGCTGGCGAGTGAACGGCAGGTGCCGGTCGCCATGCAGACGCTGCACACCAACGCCCTGAGCGTCGTGGCACTGCTCGTGCCGCTTTCGAATCAGCTCGAGGCGCAGCGCGGGGGCCACCTCGCCGTGATGTCGTCGGTGGCCGCCGAGCGCGGCCGCCCTCGCAACTACACCTATGCGGCAGCCAAAGCGGCGCTCAACGTGTATCTGCAGGGCGTGCGCAGTCGCCTGGTTGCAGCAGGCGTCGAGGTGCACACCTTGAAGCTCGGTCCCGTCGATACGCCGATGACGCACAACCACGAGAAGAACGCCGTGTTCGCGCGTTCGCCCGACGTGGCCCGGGCCATCGTGCGCGCGATCGACCGCGGCGTCGACGAGGTCTACGTGCCCGGTTTCTGGCGTCTGATCATGTTTTTCGTGCGCCACATGCCCGAGGCCGTGTTTCAGCGCCTCGCATTTCTCTCGGGTCGCTGACGCGCGCGTCTCACGCGGGGAAATCGCGACGCAGCTGCTCGGCGAGGGCGCGGCACACGTCGACGGTGGTGAGCACGCCGACCACGTGACGTCGATCGAGCACCACGGCGCAGCCGTATTTGTGCTCGGCCATTTCGTACACGACCTCGTCCATCGGTGCGTCGGGCGAGACGGTGTACGGCATGGGCGTCATGGCTTCTTCGACCCTGACTTCCTCGGGGTCGACGTCCTTGAGCGACTCGACGAGGTGCAGATCACGGTCGGTGACCACGCCGAGCAGCTTGCCCGCCTCGAGCACGGGCAGGTGGCGGATCTTGTTCTTCGACATCATCGCATGCGCCTGCGCGAGCGGCTGATCGATCCCGATCGTGTGAGGGCTGGTGCTCATGTACTTCTGAACGGTAGGCATGCCCTTCATGACGCACTCTCTTTCCACTACGCGAATTTCCCCGCGTTGGGATAGGTATGCCCCACCTCTTTGCGCGCAACCGGTCTCGAGGCGCTGCGCGCCTATGCAGTCAGTCGCTCGAGCCCTTCGGACAGGCGTTGCACGGCGCTGCCCAAGAAGTAGTGGTTGAGCCCATGCAGCATCTCGAGGCGCGTCTTTTCGCGCGCGCCGAAGGTGCGCTTGAGCCACTCCGCGGGGACGAGCTCATCGTGGGCACCGGCGATCACGCGTAGCTCGCCGGAGTAGTCCGCGAGGGCCTTGTCATCGAACAGCGGCATGGCCGGCGCGACGAGCAGCGCTGCAGGCACGGCGAGCTTCACCGCGGCGCCGAGGGCGGCGATCGCACCGAAGGAGTAGCCGGTCACCCAGTGCAGGGGCATGTCGAGCGCCTTGGCGGCGGCGAGGTAGTCTTCGAGGGCCTCGTCGCGATCTTCGCTCGGTGTGCCGTCGCTGTCCCCCACGCCGCGCCAGTTGAACGCGAGCGTGCTCAGCCCCAGCACGGCCATGCGTGTCTCAAGGGCGCGCACCACGGGGTTGCCGATGCTCCCTCCGTAGACAGGGTGCGGAGGGGCGATGATCGCCCCCGCGTCGCCGTGCTTCCACAGGCGACCTTCGAGGGTCAGTCCGTCTCGGACGGGGATGCGGAGCGTGGTCGGCGCGGCCATCTTCCGAGTGTCGATGGCGCGCTTGTCCTGCGCAAGCCCAGGGTGTGCGGCAACCCCATTGCCGAAAAGCGCTCGGCCGGCGTAGGGTCCAGGGCTTGGACGTGTCGAGAGCCCAGCTTTGCGGCGTGTCGTGCGTAGCGCTGTTGTTAGGTGGTTGTCAGACGACGATCGCGCTCGGCTCCGATTGTCCGCCGCTAGGCGCCATCTGCGACACGCGCGGAGGATCGAACGGCGGTGGCGTGCGCGATGCGGGCGTGGAACCCCCTCGCGACGCGGCGCTGCCCGATGGGGGCCCGACCGGGCCCGAGGCTGGTCCCCTCGACGCGGGCTCGGATGCGGCGGTCGAGCTCATCGACAACGGGTCCTTCGAGATCACCTCGGGCGACGGGGGACCCGTCGGTATCACGTGGCCCACGCGCATCGACCCATGGGGCGTGTGCGCGGGCGAGGTCGTCGCGGGCCCCGAAGCCGATCAGGGAAGCGCCCTCGACGGCGAGGGCAACCCTACGGATGGCGCGAGCTTCGTGAGCCTGTCCTTCGGACTGACCGGGCCAGGCACGCTGTCGGTGCAGCTCAACGCACCGCTCGAGGCGGGACGCGAGTACGCGCTCGCGGTGGACGTGGCGCGGGCGCGCAATGCACCCACGCTCTCGTCCTTGAGCATCTCGGGCTCGACCTTTGCGTGCGCGGCAGGCGCCGAGCTGCTCTCCGCGGAGCCGCTCGACACCAGCTTTCAGACCTTCTGCATGCCGTTCACGCCTTCGACGACCTTCAGCGGCCTCGTCGTGCAGGCCCAGCCCTCGTCTTTCGGCGTTCGGGTGTTCGTCGACAACCTGCGCTTCGTCGACGCCTGCCCCTGAGCTCGAGCGCTGCGCTCGATGGCTCAGCCGCCCGCGTCGCCCATGCCCGCGTCGCCCATGCCCGCGTCGCCCATGCCCGCGTCGCCCATGGTGCTGGCATCCATGCCCGCGTCGTCGGGTGTCAATCCTTGGCGTGGCAAGCAATAGCGGGCGAGAAAGCCTGACGGAATGGGAAACTGCGCTCCGAGACCCGCTGCGTCGACGATGGTTTGGCACCGGTAGCCGTCGCGACAGGTGCTGTTGGATGCGCACAAGCGCAGGCACTGCGACGGGAACTGGCTCGCGTCGATGGCGGGCGCGCCCATTTGCGCGAGGATGGGCTCGAGGTCCTTGAGCAGCTCCGTGACGCCACATTCGGCGGTTCCGCCGCACTGCGCGCTCGCGGTGCAGTTGGCGGTGCAATAGCCGCCTGGGAAGTTGATCTCGCGTGATGCCATGGGCGCGCCGCCGGGAGGCCCTCCCGCAGGCAGCTCGAGCATGGTCATGCAGACGGGGCTTGGGCCCTCGCAATCGGACTCTGTCTCGCAGGCGTCGCCAGTGTTCAGTACGAGGGGCTCGAGGGGCATCGCGGCGTCGACGTCCTGAGTGCGCCCCGCGTCGATACCTGCGTCCATGTTGGCGGGCTTTTCGGTCTTGGGGTCGTCGCTGCAGCCAGGCAGCCAAGCAGCCAAGCTGAGCAGACAACCCAGCAAGCGCCCAGAGCGGCGCCAAGAGTGGCTAAGGCGTCGAGACATCCGGAGCTCCTCGTGAAGAATGCGTCCTTCGCTCTAATGGAGTTGTTCGCCGATTTCAAACGAACTCAGCATGGGCAGCGCGTGCTGGGCGCGTTCGAGCAGGTCTGCGATACTCGGGCATGCCCGTTTCGCGTCATGTGTGCATGCTCGTCGCTCCCGTGCTGCTTTCGGCGCTGTCGGCCTGCGGCTCCATCTCGAATGCGAAAACGAGTGCGCAGGAGCTCGGGGCTCCGTTCGTGTCTCGCGAACAATTTGTAGCGGCGCGCGCGACGGGGGCGCTCGTGCTCGATGCGCGGGCCACCTCCGACTACGCAGGGGGCCACATCGCCGGCGCCGTGAGCGCACCGTGGCAAGCTTTCGTCGAGGGTGAGAAGAGCGGGCTGTTGGCCCCGACAAGGGCGCTCGAGCGGTTGCTACGCGAGCGCGGTGTATCCGCCGAACGCGCGGTGCTCGTCTACGGCGCCTGGGATGACGCGTGGGGCGAAGAGGGCCGCCTGTTCTGGATGCTCGAGTATCTCGGCCATCGCGACGTGCGCATTCTGGAGGGTGGCTACGGCGCGTGGCGCGCAGAGGGCCTTGCGACGGATGTCGAAGTGGTTCGGCCGCGGCAGGGTGACTTCGTGGCCCGCCCGCGGGCTGAGCTGCGCGCGCTCGCCGACGACGTGAAGCGTGCGATCGAAGCCGGTGACGCCGTGATCCTCGACACGCGCACGCTCCCCGAATACATGGGCGTCACTTCGTTCGGCGAGGCGCGCGGGGGCCACATCCCGAAGGCCGTGCACTTCGCGTGGTCGAACGTGTTCGATAGCCAGGGCGCGCTGCGCGCAAAGCACGATCTCGAGGCGCAGCTCAAACAGCTCGGCATCGGCCCAGATACCCAGGTCATCGCCTACTGCACGGGCGGCATTCGCTCGGGCTTTCTATACGCCATCTTGCGTTGGCTCGGGCACCCGCACGCGCGAAACTACGATGGATCCTACTGGGAGTGGGCGCGCCTTCAGGAGCTGCCGGTGGAGTAGCCCAACGCAGCCAACGTGATGCATCGACATGGCTCGGCGCGGGAGTAAGCTGCGGCCCTTGCTTGCCGAGGACTCCGTGGGCGCGCACGTCTACCCATTGCCGTTCGATGACACCGAGCACGCCGAGTTGCAGCGCGCCCTGGGGTGTCGATCCGTGGATGCTTTGCTCGGGTTCATGACCGCGCTCGTGAGCTTGCCCGAGGTGATCCCCACGGGAGCCTGGCTCGGCGAGCTGCTCAAGGACGCAGACCTCTCCGATGGGCCGCACATCGAGCGCGTCGCTTCGCACCTCGCGCGGCTCAACAACTTGATCGCGAGCGCGCTGAGCTTCTCCGAGATCGAGCGCTTCTGTCCGGCTGCGAGCGATGAGCCAGCCTGTCGTGCTTGGGCCCAGGGCTATCTCGACGTCATCGATCAGATCGACCTCGAGGGTGAGAGTGATGAGGTCCACGAGGACGTGGTGGCGCTGTCGTCGGTGGCGTTGCGCGTCGACGACGCGTTGCTCGCGCCCGAGCTCGAGGGCATGACGCCCGAGGCCTATCGTGCGGCGAGTCGCAAGGAGCTCGCGGCCATCGCCGCAGAGCTGCACCAGACGTGGCACAAGCGGCGCGCCGGACGGCGTCGCTAAATCCGCTTCGTGCTTGGTTGGCGCGAGATCCCTCGATAAGGTGATCCGAGGGACAGGGCCAAGGGGGACGATGGTGGCAGAGCGAGCCGACGAGGAGCTGTTGCCGGGACGGGCGGCAGAGCCCGATCGCTTCGAATTCCGGGGCGAGATCGCCTGCGGGGGCATGGGCAGCATCTACGACGTCGTCGATCGCACCTTGCGTCGCCGCCTGGCCATGAAGGTGCTGCATCCGCTGATGGCGGGCAGCGCCACCGAGCTCAACACCTTCGTGCGCGAGGCGCGACGCACGGCCAAGCTCGAGCACCCGAGCATCGTGCCCGTGCACGACCTCTTCGCCGATCAGGCGAGCGAGAGCGCTTCGTTCGTGATGAAGTTCGTCGAGGGCGAGACCCTCTCGGCGTGGATTCAGCGCGAAGGGACGGCCGGCGGGATCCGCGGGCGCACGCTGGAGCGCGCGCTGCAGATCATCACCAAGGTGTGTGATGCCGTCGAGTTCGCCCACAGTCGCGAGGTCTTGCACCTCGATTTGAAGCCCGACAACGTGATGATCGGCGAGCACGGCGAGGTGTACCTGATGGATTGGGGCATCTCCGTCGACTGCGAGCGCAACGCCGAAGGGCGGCTCGTGCCCCGCCTCGAGCGGCCCGGGGCGCGCGGCACACTCAGCCACATGGCGCCCGAGCAGCTCGACATGCTGCTGGCGCGCGTCGATGAGCGCGCCGACATCTACGGCCTCGGCGGGCTGCTCTACGAGGTGCTCACGGGTCGGGCGCCGTTCGTGCCCACTGGAGCTCCCGAAGACCTCTTGCGTCTGCGCGAGCATCGGGTGCCGGCGCCCGAGGACGTGGCTCCGAGCCACGCCCTGCCGCCCGGCCTCGTGGCCATCGCCATGCGCTGTCTCGCCTTCGAGCGCGACGCGCGCTACCCGAGCGTGGGCGCGCTCAAGGTCGACCTCGAGAGCTTTCTGCGCGGCGGTGGCTGGTTTCAGACGAAGGCCTTCGCCGCCTCGGAAGACTTGGTGCGGGAGGGAGAGAAGGGCGACGCCGCCTACATTCTCGTCGAGGGCGAGTGCGACATCATCAAGGGCCACGGCGAGCACGCGCGCGTGGTGGGGCGCATCGGAGCGGGCGAAATCACCGGCGAGACCGCCTTGCTCGCGACAGGCACTCGCACCGCAACCGTGCGTGCGGTGACTTTCGTGCGGGTGCTCGTGGTGACGCGCGAGACGCTGGAGCGCGAGCTCGAGGGGCGCGGCTGGCTCGAAACCCTGGTACGCGCCCTGGCGCGCCGCTTCGCCGAGGCAGACAACGAGCGCACGAACCTGCGCGAGCAGCTCAGGCAACGTGGCTCGATCCCAGGCTAGGCACCATGATGGGCGGACCCATGGCCGATGCGCTCAAGATCTTTCGTTTGGTCGACAGTTACGACGTACACCTCGAGCTCGGCGGTGAGCTCGAGGAGGTGCGGGTCGAGCTCCTGCAAAAGCGCGGCGTGCCCCGTCGCTTCCTCGTGCGCCTGTTTCGAACCACGGTGGTGCAAGCGCTCGTCGGCTTCGACGAAGACCGAGAGCAGGTCGAGGTCGAGCCGACTCAGGTGCTCGAGGACTTCAGCGAGCTGCTCGACGACTCCGATCTCGATTTCGAAGCCGACGACGCCGAAGCCGCGATCGAGCGCGTGTTCGGCGCGCTCAGGCGCCGCATGAACGAGGCCGCCTGGGCCAAGAATTGAGCCTTGGTCACGGGGGCGGTGCGACAGACGCGGTCGGGCAGACGGAGTTTCGCGCGCATCGCGCGTGCTCGAACAGCGCCTCGAACACCGAGCGCACGTCTTCGAAGGCCCGCACAGCGCCCTGCCGCGCGCTCTCCCGCAGGGGCATGGCGTCTAGTCTCTGATCGAGCTCGTGACGAAAGCGCTGAAAGCGAGCCATGGTCTCCTTACCGTGTCCCCTGAAGTAGCGCGTGCTCCCGTCATCGAGCGCGAGACGAGCCGAGATCATGGGATAGAGCATGGCTGAGCCCAGTGCCGAGCCTTCGAGCACGTAGAGCCGACCGAGCAGGCTGGCCTCATCGAGCAGGCTCGTGTCTACGGTGCAGGCGCGGGCGATCGCGGCGCGGAGCGACCTCGGCAGGCTGTGGGTGGCGCATCCGAGCGCCGCAAGATCCTGGTCCGCGAGCGCACTCTTGCGGGGCGTGCTGAGCAGATGGGAGAGGCCCTTGGCTTCGAGCGCCCACTCGAGGTGACGATGGAGCTCCGCGTAGGCGCACAAGAGCTCGGCGTAGCTCGTGCGCGAGATCTCGCCCTTCGCGAGCAGCTCGGCGAACGCCGTCGACTCGGTCTGCTTGTGCTCGACCTGGGTCACCGCCTTGAGCCAAAGCGAGGCCTGCGGGATCAATGGGTGGAGTTCCATCTGCGAAGCTCCTCGATGAAGGCGTGAAGGTAAGGCTCGAAGGCGTAGGTGTCGGCCTCGTTCAACACCTCGGCCATGGCCTCGCGCAGGGTCTCGAAGCTCGACACGAGCGCGGCTGGCTCGATCAGTTGGCACAGCTGCTCGGCGACCCATTCGGCGTGGGCCTCCACGAAGTGCGTGAGGTCGGCCCGCACGTGCGCGAGCGCCACGCGCCTGAGCATGTGGCGCAGCTCTTCGATCCCCTCGGCACGGCCACCGTGAAGACGTCTCACGTCACCGAGGCGCTCGAGCGCGCGCACGTAGATGCGCTCTTCGGCAGCTTGCATGCGGCGCGCGGCAGACAGACGTTGGCCCATACCGGTTGCATACTCGCGTAACGCGTCGACCTCCTGGTCGCTCAAGAAGCGC
This sequence comes from uncultured Polyangiales bacterium, assembly GCA_964398415.1. Classification (GTDB taxonomy): domain Bacteria; phylum Myxococcota_A; class Polyangia; order Polyangiales; family DASUME01; genus DASUME01. Next base: position 32,805 of record CAYNOM010000002.1, read on the forward strand.
CCCTCGGCGTTGACGATCATCGATCTGAGCTCGGTGTTCATGCGTCTCCCCCTGAAAATGGAATGCGTTCGACGCGTCCCTGTGCGTCGACCCACGCGAGGCTCGAGGCATTGGCCGCGAGCCCCACGATGGGTTGATCGAGTGCGGTGCGTGCCCGTGCGCCCGTACGCACGTCGAAACTGTAGAGCGAGCCTTCCTTCTCGATGCCGTACAGGCGCTGCCCGTCGAAGGCTGAGGGTCGCGCGGGCAAGCGCACGCTCCTCGTGCCCGCGGCGCTGAGCAGCAGCACACGGCCTTCGGCGCCAGACACATCTGCCACCAAGATCTGGCCGTCATCGTGGACCCACAGGCGCTGCACGTGTGCATCGACAGCGATCTTGCGAGCTTCGAACATCACGCATGCGCCCCCACCCGCAACCCCCGCGAGTGCGAGCGCGCCGCTCGCGCCGACTGCGAGGGCGGTGATGCGCTGGCCGAGCTCGACTGGAGCACGCTGCTCCTCTCTACCGCCCGCGATGCGGGCCTTGCCCTCCGTGGCCACTGCGATCTCACCACGCGGACCGAGCGCGATGCACGCACCAGGTCGGACGCGCATGCCACGCACGGGGCCGTGGGGGCCATGGACGCGCACTTCGTTGCCATGGCGCAGCGCGAAGTACTCTCCATGGGCCAGCATTTCGTCTACGTCGCTGTGGGCTTCCTGCGCGTCGCCGCGCGGCCCATGACGCGAGACATCGCGGCCCGTGCGCAGCAGCAATGCGTAAGGCGTGAGGGCCAGCTCCTCGACGCCGGGTGCGTAGAGCGGCCAACGCTCGTTCACGAACTCGGAGGCTTCGTCACGCAGCGCGAGCGTCAGGGCGGAGATCCACGCGTCCACCGTATCGAAGCGATCTTCGGGCCGTTTGGCCAAGCTCCGCTCGAGCAAGAGGCGCATGCGCGGTGGCAGCCACTCAGGAAGCACCGGCTCGCGCTCCAGGTGCGCCAGCATGATTTGGGCCGGCGTGCCCGCGAAAGGTCTTTGCCCGCACAGGATCTCGTAGACCACGACGCCCAGCGAGTAGACGTCCACGCGTCTGTCGTAGGAGTCGTAGAACTGCTCAGGCGCCATGTACGCAGGAGAGCCGCTGTTGCTACGCGTGGCCGCCTCCACGCCGAGCGCAGAGATGCCGAAGTCGGTGACTTTGGCGCGCAGGCCGCCGCCGCTGCGCGTGACGAGGATGTTCTCGGGCTTCAAGTCGCGGTGCAGCACGTTGCGCGCATGGGCGTACGCCACGCCCGCCGCGGCCTCGCGCACGAGCTCGAGCGTGGCCACTACCTCTGTGCCGAGGTTGATGCGCTCACGCAGGGAGCCGAGCTCCATGTATTCGTACACGAGGTAGCGCAGGCCCTGCTCCATGAACACCGAATCCGCGCGTACCACCGCGGGATGGGCGAGGTCGAAGACGGCCCCGATCTCACGCATGAAGGTGTCTTCGCCCGCGAGCGCCGAGAACTCCTTGAGCGCCACACGACGCTGGGCCTTGACGTCGTGCGCGAGGTAGACGCGTCCGTGGGCGCCTTGTCCGAGCACGCGCTCGGTGGCGTAACGCCCGCCGAGTAAGCGTCTCTCTCTCTCGTAGCCCGCGAGATTCAAGACGCTGAGACCCCCTTCAGCTTGTCTAGGATCTCGCTTGCCGGGCGCTTCTGCTTCACCCACGCGGACGCTGGTGCGAGCCGGTCTGTCATTCCAACTACGAACTTGCATGACTCGTCTCCCTGGCTTCGACACGCGATCTCGACACAGCTCAGATCCCGCCCCGAGATGTGTGAGATCAGAGATCCCAAGACACCGGCGACGAGGTGATCCGAGGGCCTGTCGAGCTTGCCTACACTCGCGCTGTAGGGGGCTCCGCTCACGTCGGCGACGATGAAGCCCTGCGCTGCGAGGTCGAAGGACAGCTCGAGATTGCCCCAGCCGAGCAGGCCCCACGAGCGGCGCAGGCTCTGCACGTACATGGCGAGCGGGATTTCGTGGAGCGCCCGTCCATGGAAGGCGCGCACCTCATCCGAGTGTCTTTGGGCGTAGCGCGCCCCCCACCACTTGCCGACGCTGTAGAGGACCACGGGAGCGGCGCTGCCCGTCTCTTCTTCGAGGCCCTTGTGAAGGCCCTGGATCAGCTGTTCTGGAATCGCGAGCATGCGCGTCCCCATCGGGCTTCGGATCACGCCCTTTCTGACGTCGAGCTTCAGGTAGCTCTCGGCGCGGTAGGGATTGGTGGCCATGCTCGCGGGATCGTCGGGGCGGTTCATGCGTCACTCCTTTCGTGCTCGAGCTCGGTGATGATGAGCTCGATGTAGGGAGCGAGGCGTCTTCCGCGCTCCGCTCCGAGATGCGTGATCGCGGCGTCGACCAGTCGTTTGTAGCCGTAGATCATCGGTTCTTTCGGCATCAGCGCGACCACGATGGTCTTCATCCAGATCGCGAGCTTGTCGCGGACGAAGTCGGGGTCGGACAGCAGCATGCCCAGCACCGCGTAGCGGTACACGAAGGTCATGTCGCGGCGCCCGCGCAGCTCGCTGTCTGCTCCGTGATTGCGCGCGAGCTCGGGGTGACGAGCCATCAGCGCCGAGAGCGCGTCATCGATGATGAGCTTCTCCTGGGCTTCGAGCTCGCGAACCGAGGGCAACGCGACGAGCAAGCTCTCCGTGTAGGCACGAATCTCGGCCTCTTCGGTCTCCGTGAAGTAGCGACTCTGGGCGCCGTAGAGCGCCTTTCTGACATCGGCCTGCATACTCATCTCCTCACGTCCAGTTGAAGGCGCCGAACACGGCATCCACCGTTTGACCCTGCTGATGATCGGTCGGGCCATCGGCCTTACCCGTCCAATTCACGGTCGAGAACACGAGACCCACGGGTCTTGCGGCATCGGCGAGGCGCACGCGCTTCTGATCGTCGGGCAAGACGCCCCAGCGCACGTGGCGCGCGAACACCGAGCCTGCCGGGCGCGCCATCAAGGGGTCGACCCTGTGGGGCTCGATGCGCGGGGGAAGGCTTCTCGTCGTGCGCGCGAGGCGACTCGTCTCGGGCCTTTGCGGCTCGTCGCTGCGCGCGGGAGGCGGAAGGGTTGCGGCGTGCATGCTCATGGACTTTCCTCGCTCACAGCCGCCCGATGACGTCGTTGGCGCTCGCGCCCTCTTCGAGCCAGAACTGCACGGCGTTGATCTTCTGCTCGGCGCCGATGACGAAGCGGCAGTAGGTCGCGCCCATGGCGTAACACTGGATTTCGATGCCGCTCAGATCGCGCTTGGCGAGGTGCGTCAGGGCGCCCGCCAGCATGCCGGCGTAGAGGTGACACACGGGCTTTCCCACTTCGCCTAGGGTCTTCGCTACGGCTGAGTCGAAGAGGTTCACGAGGATGAGGCCCTGATCGCGCTTGCCATCGAGGTCGACCTCCCATGCGCCCCAGCCCATGGTCTGCAGCGGCCACCACCACTCCTCGAGCACGAACTTCACGTTCATCTGCCGCATGTCGCGTCCAAACTCGCGCAGCATGTTGCTCTCGAAGCGCTTGAGGTCGGTGAGCCCCCACTGAAAGCCGCAGCGATAGAGGACTACGGCCGAGGCATCGCCCACCTCCTGCTCGAGGCCCGCCTGCAGGCCAACGATGAAATCCTCCGAAGCGAAGAACGCGAGCTCGTCGTTTCGAGTGCGCACGCTTCCGCCCTTCGGGTCGAAGCGGAAGTAGTCTTCGAGGGTGAAGTAGTTGTGCTTCTTGGGTTGCTGTCCGATGATCACGCTCACGGTTTCCCCCTCACGCGTCTCGCGTGTCCTTCATGACCCTCTGCAGATCGGCTTCGACCTGCATCAGCTGCTGCGCGGTGCTGCGCGTGATGATCTTGCCGGCCTGAACCAGGACGCGGCCATCGACGGGGTGCAGCACGCGTAGCTCGGCGCGACGGCCCACGAGCTCGTCGATGTCCGCGTGTTGGGCCACGTACAAACCTTCAGGCAGCCTGATGACCACGCCGTCACGCAGCACCTTGGCCTGGCAGGCAAGTCGAGACTCGGAGGTTGCCTCGCCGATCAGCGATAGCGTGCGCTCTTCGCGCTTCGTGCGCGGCGTGATGCAGTTGTCTCCACTCTGCACGTAGACGTGGCAGGTGGCACAGATGCCGCGTCCACCGCAGGCCATCTTCACCGGCACGCGCTCCGCAAGCAGAGCTTGAAGCACGTTGGCTTCGGTCTTCACTTCCACGATCTTTGCGGTGCCCGCGAACTGGACGGTCTTCATCGTCGTGCCTCCCCCGGTTTCGAATCGACAGCGTGGCCCTGCGCGTACGTCTCAGACTCGGCGGCGGCGCTACGCGAAAGCGCATCGAGATCGAGATCGCGGATCGACGGATCGAGGTCCGACACCAGGGCGATGAAAGCCTCGCACCAGCGCCGCACCATGACGCTCGCGCGTGAGAGCTCGAGCTCATCGGGGCGGCTGCAACGCACGCTGCCATCGAGGTCGACCTCGAACGGATCCAGCGTTCCGTCGCTACACACGGCCTTGCGGGCGCGATTCAGATAGTTGCGCCGAACTGCACCACCGAGGTTCTTACCCGCGTGCGCCGACAGGGCGGCCACCTGTGCGAGCAGACCCTGCGCGTCGAGCTCGCTCGGCCCATCGCTCGTGCGCGTGAACGCGAGAGGTGCCTCGCGTGGGGCATTCGATCTCGCGAGCAGCGCCGACGGAGAGAGCGGCTCGAGCTTGAGCGACGACGGTGGCGGTACGGTGGCTACGTCTTCGGGCTCGGGTGCAGGGACAGTGATGGTGGCGGGGCGTGACGCGGGTGAGGACGACCGAAGCGGGCCCCCGTCGCCACTGAGAGCCGATCCCACCGCATCGACGAGCGACGGTACCGACAGGGCGACCCGGCTGACCACGGCGTGGAGGTGTGCTCCCTCCCTGACGCGCAGCGCGACGCTGCCCTTGCCGGCTCTGAGCCATACGATGCGGCACGTGGCCGTCTCCACCTCCAGAAAACGCGCATCGGGCTGACGCTCGAAGAGCTGACTCAGGATGGGTAGGGCCTGAGAGAGCGCATCGGCATGGGCGTCGAGGCGCGCGCAGTAGGTGGAGCCATCCTCTGCGAAGAAGGCGACGCCGTCGACGTCTGGAACAGCAAGCATTCCGCTCAGGGTGTCGATCAATCCGAGCATGTGAGCCCCTTCAGGGTGCTCTCGAGCAGGTCACGACTGGGCGGTCTGCCGACGTCGGTGAGGCACACCGCTGCGTCGCGGCCGCGGGGACGCAGCACGGCCATCACCCGGTCGTCGCACAGGCTGGCCGAAAGCGCCTCGGTCTCGCCCAGGGCGTGCGCCGTGGCGGCCGCGATCTGCTGAGTCAGGTTCATCGCATCGAGCCAACGCGGTGAGAGCGAGAGCTGAGAGAGCTCTTGTCGCGAGGGCGGCGCACTCAACGTGAAGCTGCACAGGATGCCCGGCGCGATGGGGCGAACCGTGGGCGTTGCGCTCGTATCGATGTGGATCTCCCGTGACATGACGCTCCGTAGGGCGTGAAGGTGGGTGGCATTCAGCGCGCGCGCCAAGCGTGCTGACTTGCGCGGGCCGTCCCGGCTCGCGTCCTCGTCGAGCTCGTGCCGGGTCGTAGACAGCGTGATGCCGTCTTGTTGAACGGTGGTGACGAGGTGTGCAGGGTCGCTCTCACTCGCCACGGTCTTGACCTCGAGCGTGCGATCGGAAAGCTCGACGCTGGACTGCCTGTGCATGCTCATGCTCCCGCCGAGCGGAACCAGCCGCGTCGCTTGCGCGTGTCGTTCGACAGCTCTTCGAGGGACTCCTGTAGATTTTGGAGGTCGCGATGCAGTGCACCCTGACCTGCCCGCACCTGGGCATCGACCTCGCGGAGGCTGTCACTCAGATCGTGCAGGTCGGCCAGCTCCTTGCGAATGTCCGCGATCAGCTCCCCCCGCAGCAACGGAAGTTGGTCGAGCCGCTCCACGACACTTTGGTGCAGGCGGTCGTTGGCGACGGGCACCACGGCCACGGCTTCCTTCAGGGTCTCTCCCGTCTGGTGAATGAGCTTTCGAGTTCCGATGGTCTGCTCTTCGAGCGCGCGTCGTAGACTACGCATGTCGCGCTCACGGGCTTCGGCGTCGACCTTCAGCGCGTCGATGGTCTGGTGGGCAGCGTCGACGCGTGCGTGCAGGGCAACGAAGCGTTCTGCCAGGCTGTCGAGGGCGCCCACGATGCGATCGAGCTTGCTCGAGGTGCGCTCCCCTTCGAGTCTCTGTCTCAGGCCACTCGTCTGGGGATCCTGAAATGCTCGGCGCGCCGCCTGTTCGTAAGCGCACTGCAGCGCAGCGACGACGCCCTGTCCGGTGCTCGCCACGCTCTCGAAGCACAACGCGTCGGGCATGCCGATGCTGCGCAGAAGCTCCTCACGCGAGCTCGGGTCTGGGTCGTCGGCATGGTTGAGCTGTACCACCACCGGCAGCGTGCTGAGGGTTTGACCCTGGCGACTCAGATCATCGAACAAGCGCTGCGCCGCCTGCTCGTTGGCCGGGCCATGCGCCTTGCCTGAGTGCAGCACCAGCACGACCGCATCGGCGCCCTGCAACAGACGCTCGGTGGTGGTCCGCTGCCGAGCCTCGCCCACGAGACCCCGCACGCGGACCAGCACTTGTGCCCCTTCGAGCGCATCGCGTTGATTGGGCACCCAATCAAACATCGCCGTGCGATCGCCGTTCTGGTTGAGCGAGATAAGCTCGGTGGCTCTGCCGGCCTCGGTGGCGCGCCGCACCGCTTCGAGTGCCGCGAGCTTGCCCGCGCCCTCGGGCCCCAAGTAGGCAATACACAGCTCCACCGAGCCGCGCTCCACATCCACGCGTGGCATGGTTCCCCCCTCATGCGCGCCCATCTGCCGGGCGTCTATCCCGTAACAGGGATGTCCTAAGTTAAACAGCAGCCATGGACAAAGTCTATGTTTGCCTAGGGTGTGGACCGATTTTGGTGGCAGGCCTTGAGGCGACCAGCGCTGGCATGCGCTGTGGGATCACACCACTTATTCTGAGTAGTTGCGATGCCATGAGTGGGCGCGCATGCAGTCTTGCGCAGCTGCTCTGGCGCTCACCGTGGGTCACTGTTTGTTCATTGTTTGGTTCGGGTAGGGTGGTTGTGCAGGGCAACCACGCGGGCGCGCCTTGTAGGCCGTGACCCGCGTGTGCACTGGGCGGCTTGGGGGCTTGTCCCCATAGTTGCGTCTCGAGGCGCTGAGCCTTCGTGAGAAGGAGAGGACGAGTGCAAAAACCGCGTGTGGGAGTCGTCGCCTATTGGAAGGGCTACGACCGCAAGATCTATCTCAAGGCCGCGAAGCTGGCGGACGAGCTCGGCTACGAGTCGTTCTGGGTGCCCGAGGCCTGGGGCTACGACGTGTTTCCTCTACTCACGGAGATGGCGAAGGAGACGAAGCGCATCAAGCTCGGCACGGGCATCGTCAACGTGTACAGCCGTTCGCCGGGCCTCATCGCCATGAGCTCCGCCACGCTCGACGAGATCAGCGACGGCCGCTTCATCCTCGGCATCGGCACGAGCGCCCATCGTGTGATCGAGGGCTTTCACGGCGTGCCCTACGACAAGCCCCTGAGCCGAACGCGAGACGTGCTGAGGATCGTGCGCGGTTTGCTGAACGGCGAGTCGCTCGATCGGGTGGGTGCGGAGATGGTGCGCTATCGCCCCTTCAAGCTCGCCACGAAAGCCGGCCAACATCGGGTGCCGATCTACGTCGCAGCGCTCAAACAGAAGTCGATCGAGAGCGTCGGCGAGCTCGCTGATGGTTGGATGCCCGCCTTTTGGCCTTACCAAGAGCTTTCGCGTGGCCTCACGTTCTTGCACAACGGTGCACGTCGTGCGGGGCGAGATCCTGCGAGTCTCGAGGTGGCGCTCGTGACGGCGGCGATTCCCATCGGGAAAAAGCGCGCGATGGTGATGGCCAAGGACATCATCTCCTTCTACGTCGGCGGCATGGGAGACTTCTATCGCGAGCTGCTCAGCGAGTCTGGCTTCGCCGACGACTGCGACCGCATCGCCCAGCTCTACCAAAACCACGAGACGCGCTCGAAGGCGAGGGATGCCGTGCCCGATGCGCTGGTCGAGGCGATGACGGCCTCGGGGGATCCCCTGTCTTGCCGCGCCAAGCTACGCGAGCTTTCCGCGCTCGGCGTGACGCAGCCGTTGCTCGGCCTGCCCGCAGCCGCGTCGTGGCCTGCGATCGCGGCCTATCTCTACGCCATGGCGCCCGGGCGTACGCCCAGCCTCTTGCAGCTCATGACCACGGGTGCCGTGCGCGTCGCCACGCAGCTCGAGAGCTAGAGTACCGCGCGGCACTAGAGCGTCTCCGGGTGTGGCATGGGGCCGGCCCAGCGCAGGTGCGGCTGCTTCGGTGGCGCGAGGTCGATCATGAGCTCGTGCTCGCTCTCGTAGAGCATGAAGGGGATCACGAAGGGCAGCACGAAGACGAAGAACGCGGCGACGAACAGCAGGATGGGAAGCAGCACGCCCAGGAGCGAAAGGCTGCCGATCAGGATGCCCATGGGCTTCCAGAGACCCGGATCTCGACGCTGTGGAATGGCGAGGACTTGCATGACCACCTCCGTGGCGCGGCGTTCGAAGCGCATGCGCCGCATGAGGGTTCACGCTCGCCCCGCATCCCATGCGACGCAAGGTCCCGGCTGGGGAGGTCTCGGCTGGGGGTAGCGTACCTGGGCTCGAGGCGGCGCCACCTTCGGCGGCTACACCCGTCAGCCATGGGCTGCTAGCGTCACCCCAGAGACGTGAACCGCGCGCCAAAAGGGGGCAAGGATGGAGTCTGTGCAGCAGTTCCTGAGTGACACGTTCGGCAAGGCTTGGGACACCTTCAAAGGCGATCCACTGACCTACGTCGTCGCTTCTCTGATCCTGGGCTTTGTAACCATGATTTCGCTCGGCTTGCTCGCCGGGCCGCTCACCGTGGGCTTCATCCGCATCATCAAGCACAAGCGCGAGGGACGCGAGGCGGGCATCGGTGACGTGTTCGACTTCTCGAGCTTCGTCAGCAGCTTGCTCGTGATGGTGATCCTCGGCGTGGCGATCTTCATCGGGACGCTCTTGCTCGTCATCCCCGGGCTCGTGGTGGCCGTGTTCGGCGTGTTCGCCATCTACGAGGTGGCCTACACGGACGTGGGCCCGATTGAAGCCATCCAAAACAGCATCTCGCTCGTCAAGGAGCACTTCCTCAACGTGCTCGTGCTGATGATCGTCGTCATCGCGATCAACATGGTAGGTGGCTCGGTCATGCTCGGCGCCCTGCTCACGGTGCCCTTCGGCATGATCATGCTGTCCATCGCCTACGAGAAGATGACCGACAAGACGAGCGCGCTCGATCCCAGCACAGCGCCGCGTTTCGACCAGGTGCCGCCCCAGGGCCTGTGATGTCTCTTCCACCGCGCACGGGCGGGGCTGCTACGGTGTGCGCGTGGTGCGTCGTGACGAAGAGCCCGCCGAACGCGAACCCCAGGTCCTGCGCAACCTGAGCTGGCTCGTCAGGCTGCGCTGGGTGGCCGTCGTCGGGCAGGCCCTTGCGATCGGCGTCGCGGCGGCCCTCGTCGGCCTCGCCCACGACACGGCCTCGTGGATGGGGCTCATCGTGCTCGCGAACGCGCTGCTCAACGGGGCGCTCAGCCTATGGCTGCGCTCAGCCAAGCGCGCGTCACCCTTCATGTTGACGTCGCTGCTCGCAGTCGATCTCGTGCTGTTGACGGGCCTTCTGGCCTTGTCGGGCGGGCCATCCAACCCCTTCAGCGTGCTCTACCTCGTCAATGTGGCGCTCGGTGCCGTGGTCTTGCGTCCGCGGGACGCCTGGGTGCTCGTCGCCCTGTCGACGCTCTCATTTGCGGCGCTGTTCGCGCGCCTCGACCCGCACGCCATGCACATGCACGATGGAAACGAGATGCGCCTGCACCTGCAGGGCATGTGGCTCGCCTTTGCGATCGCCGCCGCAGTCATCGGCTACTTCGTCACACGTGTCACCCGCGACCTCGAAGAAGAGCGCGCACGCTCGGTGCAGGCCCAGCTCGACGCGGCGCGCAACGAGCGACTCGCTTCCCTCGCCACGCTTGCAGCGGGCGCCGCCCACGAGCTCGCCACGCCCCTGTCCACGATCGCGGTCGTCGCCAAAGAGCTGTCGAACGCGCTTCGTGCGCGCGAGTCCGACCTCGTGCCCGACATCGCCCTGATCCGCGAGGAGGTGGGACGCTGCCGCGCCATCCTGCAGGACATGTCGAGCGATGCGGGCGAGAGCGCAGGCGATCCGTTTCGCGAGCTGACCGCCGACGAGCTCGTCACGCGGATTCTCGAGGGCGTGTCGCAGCGCGAGCGGGTTCACACGCAGGTGAGCGACTCGGCGCGGCGCGTCACCGTCCCGCCCCGTGCGCTGTCGCGGGCCGTGCGCGGCCTCATCAAGAACGCGCTCGAGGCGTCGTCCGCGAAGGTCACGCTTTCGGCCCACTTTCAGGGCGACGAGCTGGTCTTGGGCGTGCGTGATCAAGGGCCTGGGATGGGTGCGGACGTGCTCGCGCGGGTGGGCGAGCCCTTCTTCAGCACCAAGGCCGCGGGGACAGGCATGGGGCTCGGGGTGTTTCTGGCACGGGCCACCGTCGAGCGCTTGGGCGGTACGTTTGCGCTTCGCTCCGAACCCGGGAAGGGCACGGAGGTCACGCTCGTGCTGCGACCAAATGCCACATGGCAGGCACGGCCGGTGCACGGCAGAAAGAGCGAAGATGGTGGCGACTGACGAGCCAGGCGACGCGCCTCTGATCCTCGTCGTCGATGACGACACGCGTTTTCGCGAGCAACTCGCGCGGGCCTTCGTACGCCGCGGCTTTGGTGTGGTCAGCGCCGCGAGCTACGACGAAGCACTTACACTCGCAAAGCGCGAGAGCCCCGAGTTTGCGGTGGTCGATCTGCGGATGCCTGGGCCCGGTGGCATCGAAGTGTTGAAGGCCCTGCGCGAGATCGATCCGGAGACGCGGGTGGTGATGCTCTCGGGCTACGGCTCGATCGCGACGGCGGTGGAAGCCGTGCACCTCGGGGCGCTGAACTTTCTGCAGAAGCCCGCAGACGCCGACGAAGTCCTTTCTGCGCTGGGGCTCGCCGACGAAAAAACCGACGACACGAGCGAGCCTCAGACGCCGTCCCTCGAGCGCGTCAAGTGGGAGCACATGCAGCGCGTGCTCGCCGA
>CAYNOM010000003.1:0-36348 GCA_964398415.1 uncultured Polyangiales bacterium
CGGATGGTGGCGCTCCATGAACGCAGTGCCGTCGGAGAGACGCAGCACGCCGCCCTCGCCGCGCAGGGCCTCGCTGATCAAGAAGCTCTTCGCCTGCGGGTGGAAGAGGCAGGTGGGGTGGAACTGAAAGAACTCCATGTTCGAGATCTCGGCCCCTGCGCGATAGGCCATGGCCACGCCGTCGCCCGTCGCGACGTCTGGATTCGACGTGTAAAGGTAGACCTTGCCGGCCCCTCCGGTGGCGAGCACGGTCGCCCGCGCGATGACCGAGCACACCTGGCCGCTCTCGGTGTTCAGCGCATACACGCCCGCGATGCGACGCCGGCCCCCAAACCGGGACAAGTCGATCAGATCGATCGCCATGTAGTGCTCGTGCACCTCGATCTCGGGATGGGCCCTCACGGCGGCGATCAGCGCGCGCTGCACCTCCGCGCCCGTGATGTCTCCGGCGTGCACCACGCGGCGCCTGCCGTGTCCGCCCTCGCGCGCCAGATCGAGGTCCGAAAGCGAAGGTGGCGGGACGCTGTCGCTGGCGACTGTCCCTCGGGCCTCGCTGAAGTGCACCCCGAGCTCCATCAGCGCTTCGATGCGGCGCGGTCCATCCTCCACCACCTGCGCGACCACGGCGGGATGCGACAGGCCCCCACCCGTGGAAAGCGTGTCGGCTGCGTGCTCTCCGAAACTGTCGTCCGGCGCGAGCACCGCTGCGATGCCACCTTGGGCCCAGGCGGTCGCTGCGTCGCCCAGCGTGCGCTTCGTCAACAGCACGACCCGACCGTTGTTGGCCGCTTCGAGCGCGAAGGTGAGGCCGGCGACGCCGCTGCCGATCACCAGGTAGTCCGTCGTAATTCGCATGTTTTTCCGTGGGCCAGGGGGAGCTCGTGGAGTGCCGCGGAATGTACTCTTCCGCCCATCCGTTGACGAGGAGCAGAGACCCGTCGGGGTCGAGTATTGGCCAAAGCCCCCTGAGCCCCCTAGGATCGAGCCGTCCGATGACGTTGCGCAGTAAGACGGCCCGAATCTTGGTTCTGTGGAGCCTGCTCGCAACGCCGGCAGGCGCAGCCGCAGAGATCTACGAGCACGTGGATGCCGACGGGGTCTCGCATTTCACCAACGTCCCGGGCAAGGGCCGCGGCTGGAAGCGCGTGGCCTTCGAGGCGCGCACCTCCCGCGTCTATCGCACCCCCGCCGCGCTGCGCGACCGCTCTCCAGAGCGCTACGTCCGCTACGAGAGCCACATCCAAGAAGCGTCGCGCCTGTACCAGCTGCCGCTGGCCTTCCTGCGCGCCGTGATCCGAGTGGAGAGCGACTTCGACCCCAACGTGGTGTCGGTCGACGGCGCCATGGGGCTGATGCAGCTGATGCCCGGCACCGCCCGCCGCATGGGCGTGACGAATCCCTTCGACCCGCGTCAGAACATTCTCGGAGGCGCGCGCTTCCTGCGCATCCTCGCCAATCAATGGGAAGGCGATCTGGTGCTCACGCTCGCGAGCTACAACGCGGGCGCCGGCGCGGTGGAGCGCTACGAGGGCGTTCCGCCCTACAGCGAGACGCGGCGCTACGTGAATCGCGTCATCCGCCACTACTACGCGTACCGCGCCGGGACCACCTACCTAGAGCGCTGAGGCTGCGCGCTCAATCCCCCATTTCGCCGCCGAATCCGGCAAAAACCACGGTCACGCGGTAGCTGTTCGGCCCCTCCTCCGCGCTCACGTCGAGCGCCTCGGTGCGCACCACACGCTTGCCCGAAGGCAGAGCTTCGAGCGCGATCTCGACTGCCTCTTCAGGCGTCTTCGCACTCACTAGCGCTTCATATTTTGCATCGCGAGTCATCGTGAATGAATCTAGCCCGTTGACATTCGCGTGAGCTACCCCCGAGATTACAGCGAGCGCGCCGTGTTTCAGGCGCCATGAGGGACATGATCTACGGCGAAGAGCACCTCGAGATCCAACGCACGCTGCGCAAGATCATCGACCATGACATCAACCCGCGGGTCGACACCTGGGAGGCGGAAGGTCTGTTTCCGGCCCACGAGGTGTTCAAGAAGCTCGGCAGCGCGGGCCTGCTCGGCGTCACCAAGCCGACGCAGTTCGGCGGCATGGGCCTCGACTACACCTATGGCTGCGCCATGGCCGAAGCCCTCGGGCACATCGATTGTGGCGGTGTGCCGATGGCGGTAGGCGTCCAGACCGACATGGCCACCCCGGCCCTCGCGAAGCACGGCTCGGATGCCCTGCGCGAAGAGTTCCTGAAGCCCGCCATCGCCGGGGATTACGTCGCGGCCATCGGCGTCAGCGAGGTCTCTGCCGGCTCGGACGTGTCTTCGATTCGCACCTACGCCAGGGCTGACGGCTCCGACTATGTGATCCAGGGCGGCAAGATGTGGATCACGAACGGCACCCAGGCCGACTTCATCACGCTGCTCGTGAACACCGGGGACGGCCCCGCGCACAAGAACAAGACGCTGATCTGCGTGCCGCTGAAGACGAAGGGCGTGAGCATCGCGCGCAAGCTCGACAAGCTCGGGATGCGCAGCTCGGACACGGCCGAGATCATCTTCGACGACGTGCGCGTGCCTCAACGTTTTCGGATCGGTGACGAAAACTTTGGTTTCGTCTATCAGATGGAGCAATTTCAGGAGGAGCGAATGTGGGCCGTCGCCTCCTCGCTCGTACCCTTGGATCGCGCCATCCAAAACACCATCGAGTACACCCGTGGTCGGGTGGCTTTCGGCAAACCGCTGCTCGACCAGCAGTGGATCCATTTCCGGCTGGCGGAGCTCGCCACCGAAGTGGAGGCGTTGCGCTCGCTCTTGTATCGCGCGGTCTCGTCGTACGCGAAGGGTGAAGACGTCACGAAGCTCGCATCGATGGCGAAGCTCAAGGTCGGACGGCTGTCGCGCGAGGTCGCAGACAGCTGTTTGCAGTTCTTTGGAGGGATGGGCTTCATGACCGAGACGCCCATCTCGCGCTTCTACCGAGACGGGCGCCTCGCGTCGATTGGTGGTGGCGCAGACGAGGTGATGCTGGGCATCATTTCGAAGTACATGGGGACGCTTCCCAGACGCTGATCGCGCTGGGCAACGAAGTCAGATTTCGTCTGGAGGAACAACATGGCGGCAAAGAAGAAGGCAGCGAAGAAGAAGAGCGTGGCGAAGAAGGCAGCGAAGCCCGCGAAGAAGGCAGCCAAGAAGGTTGCAAAGAAGGCTGCCAAGGCCACCAAGAAGGTCGCAAAGCCCGCGAAGAAGGCTGCCAAGAAGGCTGCCAAGAAGGCCGCGAAGCCCGCGAAGAAGCCTGCCAAGAAGGCTGCCAAGAAGGCCGCGAAGCCCGCGAAGAAGGCTGCCAAGAAGGCGACGAAGCGCGGTGGACGCAAGGCCAAGGAAGCGGCCCCCGCTCCGGCCCCCGAGTCCATGCCTGAAATGCCCTCGGCCGAATGAGCCGCTGACGGCGCCTCGCGGGGCCCTCAGCTCAGCGGTCGCCCCACTTCACGAAGCCCCCGTTCGGTTCACACCGCGCGGGGGCTTCGCCATTGGGCGCGCGTCAGGCTAGGTCACCGCGCGCAGCGCGCTCGAGCCAGGGGCGGACCTCTTCCTCGATGGCCTGGAGCGCACGGCTCCGAAAGAGCCTCAGAGCCAAGGGGACCTCCATGTCGATCCCGATCTCCTTCGGCAACAGCGAGAGCTTGCCGGCGAGCTTGATGCCCTTGACCTTGAATCTCACCTCGACGCAGTCGCCGCGCACCCACTCGGCGGTGGTGTGGTACTCGCGAAAGCGCTCGCAGTAGACCTCTGCAAACTTCTCGACGGCGAGCTTGAGCTGGTCGGGCGAAAGGTCGTGCTTGATGCTGTGCCGCAAACCGTCCTCCTCAGAACGCGTTCCGCACACCTTAGCAGCATGACGAAAGCGAGAGCACCCGGACTGTGCGCTTCAGAACAGGGGCCCAACGTCGAAATCGTAGGAAAAATCGACGTACATGCCGAGTAGCCAAAGGCTGTAGTTGGAGCCTGCCTTACTGCAGGTGGCACAGGGGTATGGGTCGGGCGTCTCGCCATCGCCGGTGTCAGCCCGCGTGATCGACGTCGACGCGGTGCGCAGGGCGCTCGCCACGTTGAGCTGAAAACGCTCCGCCCGATAACCGGCACCGACGGTCACGCTGTGGCTCGCCGCCGGGGGCGTGCCAAAGGCCGAGGGGTAGTGCTCGTTCGAGACCTTGCCGTCGAAGACATAGCCCGCACGCACCGGAAAGTGCTCGCGCAGCGTGTACTCGACGCCCGCCCGCACGGTGACCGCGTCGTCCCACTCGAACACATTGTCGACCACCTCGAGCTTCTGCGCTTGGCCGCGCAGCGTGCACGACCGAGCGCCCGCCTGCGCCGCGAGATCCGAACGACAACCCCGAAGCTCGGTGCGCTCGTTCTGACTGTAGAAGCCGTACTCGAGGTCGAGGGCGAGTCCGAGGGCACCGAGGTCCGCTCGCGCGCCAACGCCGAGCTTCGAGGGCAAGACGAGGCTGGTCTCGAGGTTCTCTACCGCGCCTACGGCGAGCCCCGAGTCGGCGGTCAGCGTGGGCTCGACACGGTGACGATAGACGGCGCCCAGCGACAGCGCGTCGCTCACACGCCATTGGAGGCCGACACGCACGCCCGTGAGATCGATGCCCGACACCTCGAAGTCGAAGGTGTTGGGGTCGTCTTCCCAGCCCTGCACGCGCTTGAGCTGCGCGAGCGTGATGCGGTAGCCCGCGCCGAGCGAGACACGGCCCGGCAGCTCTAGCGAGAGCCCTGGCGTGGCCTCGATGAACGTGAGCTGGGTCTGGTTGATGCGCGCCCTATCGCGGCCTGTGCTGAAGTCGCGACCCGTCGTGCGGTACTCCCCCGAGGCCGAGGCGACAGGGAACACGCCGAAGCCGAGCACGAGATGCTCGGACAGGCGATAGCCCGCACCGAGCAAGAACGCCGGGGCGAAGATGAGCTCGGTGGTGCGCGTGGGGTAGCGCCCCTCGGCGTCGGCCATCTCCGCCGGGTTGCCATCGTCGCCGGGGCTCGTGGTGATCTCGCCGACGATGGGCGATAGGTTGAGCGTGAGCTCGAGGCCCGACACACCCGACAGGCCGGCCGGGTTGTGAAACATGGCCGAGGGCTCGTCGACGTAGCCGATGGCCGCGCCGCCCATGCCCATGTGGCGCGCAGAGTAGAGAATCGGCGTGTCGAACCCACCGGCCGCAGCACGACCTGCGAGCAACAGACAAACGACGGCGCAGGACGAGGCCGCGACCAGCGAGCGCATGAACGAGCTCACTTGCGATCGAGGCCGCTGCAACGCTCGAAGGCGAGCCGGCACCCCGTCTTGAAGCTGCACTCGACGCAATCGAGCGTGTCGGGATCGTCGGCGCACTCGGAGAGGCACTGCTCGAGACCGCAGATGGCCACCCGGGTGTAGCAGTCGGCGCAGTCGGTGCTGAGAGTGGCGCTGAGGTAATTCTTCGAGGTCTCACTGATGCAGTTGCGATTGCAGGCCTCGAGCGCGACACAGTCGCCGTCGCTCCTGCGGCAGCCGAGCGCACAGGTCTTCGCGATCTGGCGCATGGCCGTCATCTTCTGTTCATTGCTCTCGTCGATCAGGTCGCAGTCGGCCTGGTTGCGACAGGCGTTCGGGCCGTCTGCGTAGGTGCTCGACTTCTGGCCATCGCACAGGTAGTCGGGAGGCGCATCGGGGCTGAGGTCGAGGGGCTCGAGGTCGGTCGCACAGGTCGCAACGGCAGTGCCGGCGTCCCCGGCGCTCACGCTATCACCCTGCCTGACTTTGTCGCTCGTGGTGTCGTCTCCGCAGGCGCCGAGGGCCAAGCCCACGACGAGCGCTACCATCGCTGTCTTACACGTGCTCATCACACAACTCTCCAGTGACCTTGGGGGGTAACTCGTCGTGCACGCTCAGGGTCCGACGTGACCGAACGAGCCGTCGTCCGCGAGAAACGCCTTCGTGAAATCCAAGAGCGTCACGCCATCGACCTCGGTGTTGTTCCACGCATTGCTCGTCGCCGTGAGCACGTGACCGCCGCCCACGATCTGAAACAGCGCCGCATTGTCGAAGGGCAGAATGCGCTCGCGCAGCTCTGCGAGGCCCGCCGGGAACTTGCCCTGGGGATAGGCCTGGGGCAGCGCAAAACCGCCGCTGTTCAGGCTCGAGCAGTCGTTCAGCCCGTAGGCGAAGAAGGTCTTGATGACGCCGTCCTCGTCGGTGCTGAGGAGCGCGAAGCGGCTCTCCGGGCGGCGATTGAGCACCGTGTCCAGCAGGGGACGCACCACGTTCCCGGCCTCGAGGTCACAGCTCTCGCAGGATGGGTGGATGGTCTTCCCCCAACCCCACTTCTCGCCCACGTACTTTTGCAGGCAAGGCGTGAGGTACTCGGGACCGAGGGGCTGCCCTGAGTCGTCGTAGGCGTGCACCGGGATGTCACCGAAGGCGTCCTGGGTGCGCATCCAATTCCACGCGACGCCAAAGCCCCCAGCGCTCTGGCCAGCCAACACCACCGTGTCGACCTTGTCCGCGAAGGTGGGCACGACGCGCTCGAGGGCCTTCGTGAAGTTGATGTAGCCGGTCTGCGGCTCGCCCTGAATACCGCTCGGGTTCGAGCCCGAGAACACGTCGCCTGAGCAGTAGGGGACGTACACCATGTTCCAGTCGGCGAAGGGGTTGATGTCGTCGCGCTGCATCGGCGCCTCGCCGGGCCCGTTGCCCAGGCTCGAAGCGCCCCACGAGCGAGGGTTGCCCGCGCAGGTGATGGTCTCGAGGCACGCGCCGCCGCCCTGCATGAAGATGATGAGCTTGTCCGAAGCGGGGTTGATGCTGACGCCGATGCCCGTGGTCTTGCCGTCGCGGCACAGACTGCCGGGCAACTCGACGTAGGTCCAGGTCAGATCCGGCGCGCTGATCGGGTCGGAGGGCACGAGCTCCACGATAGCGTCGCCCACGGGGGCGTCCGTCGCATCACCCTCCCCGTTGCCGTTGCTCCCACCATCACCACGCCCACCAGCGGCGCCCTCCCCGTCGCCGCCACCCACGTTGTCGACGTCGGTTCCAGTGCCCTCCATGTCTGCCGCACCATCTGATGAACAGGCAGAGACGTTGAGCCAGGCCAAAGCCACCCACGCCGCACTCCAAGCTACGCTTCCACGCATTGTGCCCTCCCCGATGCGCGGCCGAGACGCCCACGCAATGCTTACCGCGTAAACATGTCGGCGGATAAAACTACGCCACACGGGCGCCCGTCAACGCCGAAGTGAGTTTGCGCGCACTCGAACGCAGATCGTCCGAAGCCCAGGGATCCAGGGCCAAGCCCCTCGTCCACGCTGCAAGCGGGCTGGGTCGCGCGAAGGGCTCAGGGGATGGAGGCGACGCACTCCGCGAGCGCATCGACGGCGGCGTCGAGCTGAGCATCGCGAAGGTAAGGCGCGGGGCCGAGGCGCAGGATCTCTCCGCGCGAGTCGCTGAAGACGCCGCGCGTGCGCAGGGCTTTCACGAGCTCTGCAGCGTGGGGGGAGCTCAACGCGAGAAAGCCCGCGCGCCTTGAGAGCGTTGCAGCGCTCGCCGCGCGCAGCTTGCGCGGGTCGGCGTCGAGGGCGGCAACGCGCTGCATGAGGCGCCCCACCTGATGCTGGCTCACCTCGCGCAAGAACGCGGGTGTGAGCCCCTCGGTCTCGAAGAAGTCGAGCACACGCGCCGCGCGGTAGTGGCTTGCGGGATCGTAGGTGGAGCCCGCAAAGCGCGCGTCGCCTGCGGCGTAGGGCGTCGCCCCGGCACCGACCGACCGATCCAGCGCCCCAAACTCTGCAAACCAACCCGTGATCACGGGTCGCAGGGTGCAATCCTCGGGGACGCGCAGAAAACAGTTGCCCTCGCCGAGCTCGAGGTACTTGTAGCCGCCACCGACGATGAACGCGGCCTCGAGCCCCGTCATGTCGAAGGGCAAGACGCCGAGGTGGTGGTAGGCATCGATGAAGAGCTCTGTGCCACTTCGCGCGCAGGCGGAAGCGATCAGAGGCAAGCCTTCGACGATCTCGCTCGTCGTAAACAACACCGACGACAACATCACGCATGCCGTGCGGTCGGGCGCGGCCGAAAGGGCCGCAATCATGCGCTCGGCAAGGCTATCGATGGGCGCACAGGCCACGCTGACGACGTCGATGCCTTCCTCGGCAAGGCGACCGAGCTGACGCCTCAAGGAATGGAACTCGGCGCTGGTCGTGACGATGCGCGGACGCCGCGCGAGAGGCAGTGCGGACAGAAAGCGCACGAGCAGGGCATGGGTGCTGTCGGCGAGCGCGATGGGCGCTCGGTCGGTGGCGAGCCAAGCGCGAATGCCACGCCGCACCCGGTCCGCCTTCTCGAAGGCGAGGCCCCACTTGTCGTCGACCTCGGCGGCGGCATCGTGAAAGCACTGCTCGAGCCCCTCGCGCGCGCAGTCGGGCCACGCCTGGTGCGAGTGCCCCGTGAGCAGCAAGCGCTCGCTGACGCGAAAGGCGCGATAGTGGGGGGCGAGCGTATTGTGCTCGCGGCGCAGCGAATCGAGGCTGTGGCCCATGGCAGTCAGAGCTCGCTGCGAATCGCCCAGAGGTCTGGAAACAGCGGCCGGAACAGGGTGTTGCGCAGGTAGTCGGCACCACTCGAGCCGCCCGTGCCGGACTTCATGCCGATGGTGCGCTCGACCATCTTCACGTGGCGGTAGCGCCACTCCTGAAGCCCCTCGTCGAGGTCGACCAGGCGCTCACACACGGCCGCCTCCGTCGGATGCCGGCGATAGATGTCGACGAGCGCGCGACGCACCTCCTCCGACTCGGGCACCGGGGCAAAGGGAGCCCTGGACAGAAGCTCCTTCGGGATGTCGAAGCCACGACGCGCGAGAAAGCCGAGGAAGGTGTCGTAGAGCGAGGGGCTGTCGGCCACGGCGGCGATCTCGGCCGTGGCGCGCGGGTCTTCTTTGTAGTGGTCGAGCACGCGGGGGTCGCGCTTTCCGAGCCACATCTCGAACATGCGGAACTGACGCGATTGGAAGCCGCTCGCGCTCTCGAGCCGAGCCCGGAACGAGTTGAAGGAGACCGGCGTCATGGTCTCGAGCACGTCCACCTGGGCGACGAGCGTCTTCAGGATCGTCAACACGCGCTTGAAGGAGTGAAGCGCTTGCGGCACGTCGTCGCCCTCGAGGGCTGAGCGCAGCGCCTTGCCCTCGTGGAGCATCTGCTTGAACCACAGCTCGTAGACCTGGTGGATGACGATGAAGAGCATTTCATCGTGCTCTGGCGGCTCGGTGCGCGGCGCCTGCAGTGACAGAAGCTCGTCGATCTTCAGATAGCTCGAGTAGGTGAGCGCGCGCTTCGTGTCTTCCATGGCGTCCTCGAGGGCTTGTCGCGTCTCAGCGCGAAACCAGGCGAGTTTCGCCGCTCCCTCGGCGGTGCGCCGCGAACCTTCTCACAGCGCGCAAACGCACACCGTTCGACGGAACGAAAAGAGCGCGCCGCAGCGCGCTCGGGACCAAGCAAGGCGGGACGCCGTCAGCGCGCTTGGTAGAGCGAGAGCATGCCGACGTACAAAAAGCCCACCATGAACAGCACGAGGAACGGAATGCTGGCCCATGAGCCAGTGTAGACGGCGAGACCGATGGTGAACACGAAGTAGAGGCCAAAGGCCACCTCGAGCAAGGTGGCCACGTTCTTGCTGGCCTTGTAGCGCTTCTTCTTCTTCCAGTTCTCTTTGCGGTCTGTGATGCCGTGCTTGGCGGTGCGCACGAACTCCGCATCATCGCTGAACAGGCCCTCGAGCACCGCATGGGCGTTGTTGACGCTGAGGCCGATGCCGAGCGCCATCATCAGCGGCAACCGCTTGATGGCGTCCCAGATGTTGCCCTTCAGGAAGTGATGGGTGCTGAGATAGAAGAGGATGATCGACCCGCTCGTGGCCGCGAACAAAGGCACATCGAGCAAGAGCAGCTCGGGGTTGTTGATCTCCCGGCGCAACAGCATGTTCGGCAGCTGCAGGCAGGCCAGCGCCACGAGAAACAGGTAGGCGAAGTTGTTCGTGAGGTGGAAGATCGCCTCGAGCTTCACACGCAACGGCAGCTTCGCCCTGAGCACCATGGGCAGGATCTTCTTCGTGGTCTGCGCTGAGCCCTTGGCCCAGCGGAACTGCTGCCCTTTGAAGCTGTTCATCTCGCAGGGCACCTCGGCAGGCGCCACCGCGTCGGGCACGTACACGAACCTCCAGCCGCGGATCTGAGCACGGAACGAGAGGTCCATGTCCTCGGTGATCGTGTCGTGCTGCCATCCGCCCGCATCGATGATCGCGGTCTTGCGCCAGATGCCCGCGGTGCCATTGAAGTTGAAGAAGCGGCCCGAGCGATTGCGCGCAATGTGCTCGATCACGAAGTGACCGTCGAGCATCAGCGACTGGGCGCGGGTGAGCATGGAGTAGTCGCGGTTCAGGTGATCCCAGCGCGCCTGCACCATCGCGACCTTGGGGTCGGTGAAGTGGTGGATGAGGCGCTTGACGATCTCCTTCGTGGGGACGAAGTCGGCGTCGAACACCAGCAGGAAGTCGCCCTTCGCGTCCTTCATGCCCTGCTCGAGCGCTCCCGCCTTGAAACCCGTCCGATCGACGCGGCGGCGGTGCGTGACATCAAAGCCCCGCTGCTTCAGCTCTTCGACCTTGCGGGCGACGATGTCGACGGTTTCGTCGGTGGAATCGTCGAGCACCTGAAGCTCGAGGCGGTCTTTGGGGTAATCGATCTCGGCCACGCTATCGAGCAGCCGCTCGACCACGTAGAGCTCGTTGAACATGGGCAGCTGGATCGTGACGATCGGAAGCTCGGCAAACTCGGCCGGCGGCGTCGGCTCGCGGTGACGATGGCGCCAAAACAGGTAGACGAGGTGGGCGCGGTGGAAGCCGTAGATGCCTAGGATGGTCAACACGGCGAGGTAGAGGGCAATGACTGCAACTTGCATGCGGGAGGGGACTCCACGGTGGGGAGGACGCTGAAGAGATTGGTAGCACCCGGCCTCGTCACGGAGTTCAAGGAGATGTAATTCTTTGTCTCACTCTCGCCATCCCGTTGAGATTGGACGACTTTCTTGACAGGGACCACACCGTGCGCACGGTGCTGAGGCACACCATCGGGGTGACTGGCCGACGGCCCGACAGCGTAGAACAGTCGTGTGCGGGCCACGCGCACAGCCCGCGTCCAGGTGGGTGCCGTCCACGCATCCCCCTCCCAATTCGCGCCTGGGTCGCTACTCGGCAGTAATTCGCTCCATAAGGTGCGCCTACCTACCCCCACTCCACGAGTATGCTGCCCCCCCCAAGCTGCCCCAGAGCCGAGGTGCTCGTCGTCGACGACGACGCAGGCGTACGCGGCGTCTGCACGACCCTGTTGCACGTGCTCGGCTACCGCGCCCACGAAGTGCACAGCGGTCAGCAGGCGCTCGAGACGCTCTCCCGCGAGGACAAGAACGTACGCCTCGTGCTGCTCGATCTGCAGATGCCCGAGATGGACGGAGAGCGCGTGCTGCACGAGCTGCGCGCAAAGCACCCGAGTCTACGTGTGCTGTTGATGAGCGGCCGCGCGCGTGGCGACCTCGCCCACTATCTCGAGGAAGGGGCGAGCGCCGTGCTCAAGAAACCCTTCGGCCTCAGCGAGCTCGACTCGAGCGTTGAGAACGCGCTAGGCGCTTGAAAACACTCGTGATGCCCACGCTTGGGTGCAATGGGTGTGAGGCAGCTGACCTCGCATCTGGGCGTGCTTCATCATTTTCTGCGGCCCTGCGACACACCTTCGAGCGAGGGCTGGCCTGGCCTGAGCTGCGGAGGTTTTCTGGGACACACACACACGAAGCTGATCTGTGCCGCGGCGCTGCTTTGCGCCTGTCGTGCGCCGGGCCCCCGGCCCCCCAAACCGAAGCCCAAGCCCCCGAAGTTGGACGCGCCGGCAGCAGCGCTGGTGATCGCGCCCGCTGAAGGCGCGAGCGACGCAGGCCATACGAAGTCGCGCCGCGCGGCCTTGTTTGGCGCAACACGCCTGTCGGGCGGTTCGATGGTGTGCTTCTACGCCGACGAAGACCGCACACGACCAGCGGCGGCCATCGAGCACAGGCTGGAGTTGACACAAGGCGTCGAGGCCCTGCATGCACGACTGACCCTCGACCCCAAGTTCGTCGACAACACCTACGGCGAAACGGCCGTGGGCTGGGACGTAAGCGCGACACACGGCAACAAGAAGCCGAAACAGCGCTCGTTCGGTCAGCTCGTAGGCAGCGACCACGCCGTTCTGCGCATGCTCGATCAACAGGCCAAGACGACCCTCGAGCTGAAGGTGGACTACATCTCGCAGGACGACAGCGCGCCCTCCGGTTACAGCAGCCTCGGCGTACTGGGTGGTGACGGGACGATGCTACTTGGAGATGCGAGCTTCGTGCTCGCGACATCCACGTCGATGGGTCGCAACCTCAACGACATCGAGCCCGACGACTACCTGGTCTCATCGCCGGCGACGGATGCTGACTACACGCCGAATGCTGCCGTTCCCGAGTGGGAATTCCACGCGGCGTACGACGTCTGGGTCGACCTCGACGCGTTCGAGAGCGGTTTCGGTGACGCGCACGTGGACTTCATCCACGCCTCACCCTCCAAGGTCGGGGAGAACACGGTGGCGGTGGTCCGCGATCTTTGCCCACCCGAGTGGGAGTGTGAGCTGAGCGGTGGGTGCCAAGAGGACCACCCGCCCGGTGACGGCGGTGGTGAGCCGCCCGGCGACGGCGCTGGTGAGCCGCCGGATTGCACGTCCGACGCCGACTGCGCGAGCGGCGAGCTGTGCTGGGCCTTCGCGTGTCAGCCGATCTTTCTGCAGTAAGGGTCGCGAGGAGGGCTGAGGGATGGCAAGACGGGTGAAGTTGATGCTAGGCCACCTTCTCGCCTTCTTGGCTCGCACCCACATCGGCCCCGCGCCCGGATCCATGGACGACCCACTTCTAGTCGTCGACGACTCCACCCCGGACGAGGAGCGCGGGGACTGGTGAGCCGAGGCCCTCGAGGTGCATGCGGGGTTGCACACAAAAACAGAGCGGCGCGGCCATGCACTGCTCCACGGCTGCGCCCGTGGCGACAAGCGAATGCAGCAAGGCGCGCACCGTGCGCAGACAAACTTGCGCATCCCGCAATTTTTCTACGAAGGCCGCACCTGTCTTCGACAAGAATACTGGTATGGGCAACCCCGCACCTAGCGCTTCGCCGTGGGCGACGAGCAGCGCAACGAAGCGCATCGAGTGGCTCGGCTCGGGCGAACCGCACGCGCAGCTCATCGCACACCTGCGGACGCGCGGGCTCGAGCTCGTGCGCCCGTCTACCACAGAGCCCTCGCTCGGACCGCGGCTGACCTTCCTGGGCGTCGCACACGCTCCGACCGTGGCACCATCGTTGAGCGGTCGACGCATCGCCGTGTTGCACCCAGACCCGAGCAGCACCGACACGCTCGCCCAAGCCCTGCGAGCTCGCGGGGCAGAGGTGGTGGTGCTGAGCCTCGATCCCGCGATGCTCGATCGCTTCGAAACGTTCACCCCCGATGCCGTGCTGCTCGAGCCCTCCGATTTCATTGGAGGCTGCTGGGAAATCGTACGCGCGCTGTGGGCCCATCCGCTGCTCAGCTGGTCTCCGATCGTGCTCACCCCCGCGGAGCCCTGGGGACAGACGGCGCTCTGCGCGCCCGACACCGAGTTGATCTGCCACACCGTGCGAGAGCTCTCGACGGCCTATGACGCACTTTTGCGCAGGGCCACGCTGCGGGAGCCTTTCGAGTGTGCGCTCGAGGTGCTCGGCCCAGCGCGCACTCTGCGCGCGCTAGTCGCCTCCGGGCAGAGCCTGCGCGTAAGCGTCCAAGCCCCCACATGTGTGATCGAGCTCGATCTCGCCGAGCGAATCGTCATCGGTGCGCGAGAGGCGACGGCGCGAGAGGTCGACGGCGCGCTGCTCGGCCCGCAGGCGCTGGCGCACGTGCTCGAGGCGACCCAGGCCACGGTGCGCGTGCGGCGCGTCGCGGCCCCCGCGGAAACCAACATCATGGCTCCCCTGGAGGACGCGCTTCATGCGGCGCGAACGGCCCTCCAAAGCGCCGAGCACGCCCCCCTGCGCGCCGCCACGACATCTCACGTGACGCGCCGCGCCTTTACCGCCCCGGCAAACGACTGCATCGCGACCGTGCGGCCGCCGAAAATCGACCACGAGCCGCTGCGCGTGCAAGACGGACCGCCCCCGATAGCCGCGGGCGCGGGCCGCGTGTACGCCTTCCCGAATCCGCGAAGCGCGCGCGAAGAGAAAGATGGGCTTTTGGAGCGCGGTGCGCGCAGACCGATTCCTCCGCCCCCCATGCCCAGCTTCGAGGTCGAGCCACCGAAGGAGACCGCGCAGAGCGTGGCCGTACAGAGCGTGGCCGTACAGAGCAGCGACGTGCCGGAGTGGGAACCCGCAGAGCTCGAGGAGGAGCTCTTCGAGTCGAGCGGAGAGGCGTCCTCACTGCGCTCGCGCGCGGCCCTCGCACGAGCCTGGTTGCACACCGCGTTCGCGCGCGGCCAGCGCGGGTTTTTCGAGATGACGCAAGTCATCGCTGCCAAGTTGGGCCCGCGCGCGAGTGAGCTCGGGGAGCGAGCGCGCAAGTCACTCGCGCTCGGCCTGGCCTGGCTTTCGGTGCGGCAGAGGGCCTTTGCCGCGCTCGATCGTCGGTTGCGCTGGGCCGTCGTGCTGCTCCTGTCATTGTCCTCCGCGACGCTGACGTGGTGGCTCATGCGCGACGACGCGAGTGCCACCACCCCGGCGACGACCGAGGTCGAAAAATCCGAGCTCTCGGTTCAGGTGAGCAAGCTGGCGCCCGTGGTCCCTGAGCCTGAGATCGCGCCTGTGGTTCCCGAGGTCGTGGATGACACGGAAGAGGCTGCGCTCGAGAGCGAAGGCGAGCTCGACACGAGCCGCGCGAACCAGCTCGTGCAAGAAGGGCACGCGTTTCGCGCCGAAGGCAAGCTGCCCCGGGCAGAGGAGCGTTACCTCGAAGCACTGCGCACCCAACGCGCATACCCGCGCGCGCTCGCGGCCCTCACCCGGCTAGAGATGATGCGTGGCAATGGTAAGGGTGCGGTGCGCTGGGCACGTATGCTGGTGCGCACCCACCCGCGACCCGCGACCCACCACCTCTTGCTCGGCGACGCCTTCAGGGCAGCCGGAGACCTCGCTGCTGCGCGTAAGGCCTGGAACCAGGCGCGCAAGCGAGGCAGCCGCGTCGCCAAGAACCGTCTCAAGTGATGCGCAACATGTCTCAAGCGAGGGCTGAAAGACGAGAGCCGCCAACGTCGAATGCGAAGTTGACTCCGATGGAACCCGTGAACATCCTGACACTCGATCCGATCGACTCCCTTCCGAAGGCAAGCATCGGAGGGTTTCGGCTGGCGCGTGAGCTCGCCACGGGCGGCATGGCCACGGTGTACCTAGGGCACCGCTCGTTACCGGGAAGTAAGCCTCAGGTCGCTGCCGTCAAGGTGATGTTTCCGCACCTCGCCGAGGATGCGGAGCACGTCGAGATGTTCTTCGACGAAGCGCGCCTGACGGCGGCCATCGAGCATCCCTACGTCTGCGGCGTGCTCGGGCATGGCGTCGAGGCCGGCCTGCACTATCTCGCAACAGAGTACGTGCTCGGAGAGACGTGGTCCGATCTGGTCGACGCGCTGCATCGAAGCCCCGAAGGGAAAGCCCTGGCGCCGTCCCTGCTCGCACACGTGGCTGCGCAAGCTTGCGAAGGGCTTCACGCCGTGCACGAAGCACGCGATGCGCATGGCAAGCATCTCGCGATCGTGCATCGTGACATGTCGCCTCCGAACTTGATGCTCGGCTACGACGGCGCGGTGCGACTGCTCGACTTCGGCATCGCGACCGCAGCGGAACGCCTCCACGAGACGCGAAACGGGGTGCTCAAGGGGCACGTCGCATACATGGCGCCGGAACAGGCCAGGGGCGCCGCCGTCGATCGACGCTGCGACATCTGGTCTCTCGGCGTCATGCTGTGGGAGGGCGTCTCTGGGAGGCGCCTGTTCAAGCGCGCGCACAGCCGCGCAACCCTCGACGCGGTTGCCTACGACCCGCTCGAATCTCTGCTGGCGGCTGCGCCCGAGATTCCGCCCGCGCTCATGGCCATCATTCGGCGCGCCGTCGTGCGTGATCCAAGACAGCGTTTTGCTACGGCCCGTGAGTTTGGCATCGCGCTGTCCTCTCTGTCCCTCGGCGCGCAGACGCTGTCGACGAACGGGCTCACGCAGTGGATGGCGCGAACGTTCTCGGAACGGCTCGCCTCGAAGCAGGCGGTGCTCGAGAGCGCACTCGAACAGGCGGCCGACAACACCGGAGTGTCTCGAAGCACCATCCGTTCGACCGGGAGCTTGATGTCGAGCGGCATGAGAGCCGCGGTGCGTAGTGGGCCCGCAGCGAACGTCGGTCCACTCTCGTCTGTCGAGACTTTGCAGCGATCGAACGAGCTTGCATGGGCTGCCAAGCCGACAAGACGCTGGCGTAAGCACCTTACGCTCGGGCTTTGCGCGCTCGTCGTGGCGACGGCAGCCATGGTGTCCCAGCTGCCCTCGAAAAGCAGCGCGCCCGCGCCGCCCGATGCACCGAAGACCGCGACGACCGCTGCGCGCGCGATCCCATCGCCCGCTGCCGGGCCGACAGCTCCCGCAGCGGATGGCGTCGGGTTCGTCGAGGTCCGTACGCAAGGCAAGCCCGTTCGCGTCGCGCTCTCGGGCAAGGATCTCGGCGTCACGCCGCTCACTCTCGAGCTTTCGCCGGGGCTCCACATCCTGCGCGTCACGACCCTCAAGGGAAACACCTGGGTTGACACCCCCGTGCATGTCGAAGCCGGGGAGCGATACGCGATGCAGGTGACGGCGCAGCCGTCCCGCAAGACCGCGAAGCGCTGAGCCCCGAAAGCGCACACAACAACCGATGCATGCACGCTTGCGGACACGCGTGCCGCAGCGGCACTCATTCGCACCTCGAGACAGTGCGCGCGAAGGATTCTGCTCTTACTGACCATCAACTCCCAAGACGTTCCATGCGCATTGACGAACGTGATCTGAGGACCCCATGACGATGCGACCGCCGCTCTCTTCGCGCGTGTCGGTGCCGCCGAAGGCGGGCCGCACGACGCAGCCCAGCCACGCGGACGTGCCCTCGATCATCGTGGATCTGACTCAGCCTACCCCGCGAGAGCCCATTGCGAGTCGTCCGTCCTCCCGCGGCTCACTCGAGGAAACGCTGCTGCTCAAGCTGCCCGAAGTCAGCCGCAACAAGGCCTCGAGCATGAGGAGCGCCCTGCTTTCAGCCGCGTTGGTGGCACTCGTGAGCGGCACGTTCTGGGGGGTCTCATCCGCGTCGCCACAGCGGCGTCCGGTCGAAACGGCGGCAGGACCCGAGCCGACAGTAAGGCCTGGCGCGAATGCGGGCACGACTGCAACGACGAGCGTCGCGTTTCAGCCCGCCGCCATCATCGAACCACCCACACGCAAGAGCGCTGCGGAGCGCCCTGTTGCCGACCCCGATGCGAGCCGAGGCAAGGTGGGAATGCAGCAACCAAGAGTTCGCGTGTCCGCGGTCGACGTGGTCTGGGGGCGGGCTTCGATGCGGAAAATCCACACAGCGCTGAACCGCTCGCTCTCGAAGATGCAGCGCTGCCTGGAAGGCACGAAGTGGGAGCTGTCTACTCCGCTCGCGCTCTCACTGAGGCTGCATCGCGATGGCCGCCTGCATTGGATACACGGTCTGCGTAAAGAGCACATTTCACTTCAGGGATGCGTCGGCGATGCGTTGGAAGACACCTCCTTTCCTCAATCGAAGGCAGGCTTACGGTTGGACCTGACTTTGGCTATCGAGAACCAGCAACGCGTCACGAGCTCTTCGACGCGCGTAGCCACGTCGACCCCAACCCCACACCACACTCAAGTATCTGAATGAACGAAAGAAACGACCGAATCACGAGTTTGTGAGCGCAGCCACCAGGCGCGGTGTGGCGGCACAGATTGCAACGTACACAACCAGATTGCTCGAAAGCTTCATCATCGCTCCCGCCCAGGGGACTCACGGACACCTCGATTGCATGATGCAACCGTCCTGGAGGTCCCCCCCGATGCAGTCCGCCACCCTCCGCAACCCCACCGAAGAAAACCTCACCGAGTCTTCCGACGTCGACGTCGTCGATGTCGATCGACTCTTCCGTAAGCATGCCTCGTACGTGGCCGCGTTCCTGCGCAGACTCGGCGTTGCACCCGACTCGGTCGATGACGCGCTGCAGGAGGTCTTTCTCGTCGCCCACGCACGCGGTGGATATCGTGCAGGCCCGGCCTCGGCGCGCACCTGGCTCGGTGCAATCACGATTCGCGTCGCCGCAAACGCTCGCCGCGCACGACAGCGCAGGCGCGAGACGTTCGACGACCGCATGCTCGAGCAACCCTCGGTGCATCAGACGCCGGACGTCATCGCCGAGCACAGACAGGAGCTGAACCACGTGGAGCGCGCGCTCAAGGCGATGAACGAAGTGCATCGCGACGTCTTCTTGCGCTTCGCCGTCGCGGGGCACTCGTGTGATGACATCGCGCGTGCGACGGGCGTCCCGACGGGCACCGTGTACTCACGTCTACATGCCGCACGAAACAGCTTCGCACAGGTGCGGGTGTCGATGATGAGCGCCGCTTGATGCCGCTACGACCACATCGCGTGAAGGATCCTGCTTCCTGCGCACATGAAGCGATGTGTCCATTGCCTCACAGTTCACACCCGCACCATCCCGCGAGAGCTCGCGGATGGATCCGTCATCCGGCACGAGCACCAAGGCCGCGCCTGCGGGCGCAGGTGCTTTGGCAACCGCCGCCATGCTGGTCCTTACACCGCTCGCGGGGTGTACGGGCGCGCTGGACGAGGGCCCAAGGGGCCCTACCTCATCGGGTAATGATGGGACCGAAAACCCGATCGACGGGCAAAGCGGAGGCCCTGGCCAGGGTGGCAACGTCTTTCACTGCGATCCGAACGCGTCCGTCGACCCCGGGCCATCGCCCCTGCGCCGCTTGACGCCCGCCCAGTACGCGGCCACTGCACGCAGCATCTTCGGCGACAGCCTCGACCTCTCAGGCGCGCTGCCGCAAGAGACCAACGCAGCGCACATCGGGCTCGCCCAGCCGGATCCATCGCAGGTCGACGTGGAGAGCTACGCCGCGGCGGCGCAGCGCATCGGCGCGCACGTCGAGGCAAACATCGCGAGGCTCGCTCCATGAAACACGAGCGGTGATGCGACCGGAGCACGCGCCTGTGCCCGTCGCTTCCTCGAGCAGCAAGGGACGGTGATCTACCGAAGCCAGCTGAGCGAGGACGACATCACGAGCCTGCTCGCGCTGTTCGACCTCGGCTTCGAAGGCTCAGGATACGCGCATGGCGTCGGACTCGTCGCCGAGGCGATGACCCAAGCTCCGCGCTTCGTGTACCGGCCCGAGCTCGGTGATCTGGATCGCGCAGAGGGCGCGGCGATCGCGCTGACCGGCCACGAGGTGGCCTCGCGGCTGTCCTTCGCCTTCCTGGGTCAGGGTCCGGATGCGACGCTGCTCGAGGCCGCAGCAGCCGGCAAGCTCGATACGCCGGAGGGTATTGCCTCGGAGGCGGAGCGCCTGTTCGACGATCCCCGCGCCCAGCACTCGCTCCGCGACTTTCTGCGCTCGTGGTTTGGGCTCGCCGACTTCGACACAGTGGAGAAGGATCCCGTCGTCTTCCCTGAATGGAACGAAGCCACGCGCGAAATGGTCAGAAGCCATGGCGAGACCTTCCTCGATACCGTGCTCTTCGAGCGCGACAGTCTCGAGTCCCTGTTCAGTCTCGATCCAAGAGAGGTCGCTTCCGCGGGCATGACGGACTTCCAGCGCACGGGCGAAGGTGCCTCACCGGGTCTACTCGCGCTCCCTGCCCTGCTAGCCAGGCACTCGAAGCCCACCGAGAGCTTTCCCATCTACCGAGGTCTGTTCATTCGCGAGCAGCTTCTGTGTCAGCCACTTCCACCGCCGCCGAGCGACGTGGGAGAGCCTCCCGCGCAAGCCGTGGGTGTCACGACCCGTGAGCGCTTCGAGCAACACTCGAGCGACCCGTCGTGCCGTGGCTGCCACAGCGTGATCGACCCGCTCGGGTTTGCCATGGAGAGCTACGACGCCATGGGGCGTTTCCGAACGACGGACGAGGGCCACCCGATCGATGCGAGCGGACAGCTGATCGGCACGGATGTCGACGGCCCGTTCGCCGATCTCGCCGAGCTCTCTCGCCTGCTCTCACAGAGCGAAACCGTCCGCGCCTGTGCCACTCAGCAGTGGTTTCGCTACGTGATGCAACGCTTCGAGCGACCGGACGATGGCTGCTCGATGCAGGCGCTGGCCGAGGACTTCACAGCTTCTGGCCATCGCTTCAGCGCCCTGCGCAGCGCCATCGTCAAGACGCCTGCGTTCAGGATGCGCCACCCCATCGCACTGGAAGGTGAAGAGCCGTGAACGAGCAGCCCAAGAACCGTCGCAAACAGACGCTCTCGCAGCGCGCCGAGCGCGTGATCACGCCGATCTCTCGCCGCTCCTTGCTCCGGGGGTTGAGCGCCGGGGCCCTGTGTCTGTCGCTCCCGATCTGGCGGAGGCTGGAGGCCGAGGCACAAGATGCCGCAGCACCGCTTCGTTTCTTCGCCTTCTTCACACCCAACGGCACCCTCGAGCGGGAGTTCTTCCCCAGCCAGGCGAAAGACCCCACAGGCTCACCCATCCTCGCGCCCTTTGCGCCCTTCGCATCGCGCATCCATGTGCTCAAGGGCGTGCACATGGACTCGATGATCGGCGACGGGAAACCGGGAGGCCCCCACATGAAGGGGCCGGCCGCGATGCTCACGGGCGGCTGGCTGCTCGAGGGTAGCTTCAGCGGTGCCGGTGGCCCGGCGGGCTATGCCAACCGCATCAGCCTCGACCAGAGCCTCGCAAACCACATCGGCACCCAAACCGCGTTTCGTTCGCTCGAGTTCGGCGTGGACATGCGCGGCCAAGAGCCGCTCAAGTACATCTCGTATCGCGGCCCAAATCAGCCGAATCCTGCGGTCGACAATCCTTGGGTCATGTACGAGCGCATCTTCGCCAACTTCGTACCGAGCGAGGATGCCGAGTCTGTGCGGCGCCGACGTGAGTCGCAAACCGTGCTCGACTACACGAAGAACGAGCTCAGCAAGCTGAAGTCACGCCTCCCCGGCGAAGATCGCCCGCGACTCGAGGCCCACCTCGAGCACCTTCGCACCATCGAGCGCAAGCTCGACGCCGTACGCCGCGAATGCACCCTCCCCGCGAGCCTCGGCACCCCGATCGACGTCAAGGCGGACGACAACTACCCGAAGATCGGCAAGCTGCAGATGGAGCTCATGTTCCACGCCCAGGCCTGTGACCTGACCCGCGTGAGCACGTTCATGTGGTCGAACGCGGACAGTTGGCAGCGCATGCCGTGGCTCGGCATCGACGACGAGCATCACGGCCTATCCCACAACGACACAGACCCCGCGGTGCGAGCCAAGCTACTGAAGATCAACGTCTGGTACAGCCAACAAATCGCATCCTTCTTGGCCATGCTCGACACCATCCCGGACGGCAACGGCACGATGCTCGATCACAGCGTCGTCTTGTGCGGTAACGAAATAGGCCAGGGGAACCACACGCATCGCAACATCCCGTGGATCGTCGCCGGCTCGGGTGGTGGACGTCTCGTCACGGGGCGGATGACCGACTACGGCGGCAGGCCGCACAACGATCTGCTGCTCACACTCCTGCACGCGTTCGGCATGACGTCGCAGACCAGCTTCGGCGCGAAGGAGCATTGCACAGGTGTTCTTCCAGGCTTGCTCACGTGAGTCTGTCCGGACGCCAACATCACAAGTGCGTCTGCGGCGAAGGAAGCCACGTCGTGGGACATCGAGGATTGAGTGGCCGCCCGACACTCTCGCCGGGGGCTCTCCAGGAGCGCAGCACCCATGAGTCGACGATCCCAACACCATGCAATGGAAGGGCAGTATTCCGTGCCCACGCGCCCTCCAAGGCGTAAGACGGGAGCATGGGAGCGGGTAAGGCGCGCTACCTGGGCCACCATACGCTTCTTGATCGTGTGTGTAGTGGCACTCGCCTTGGGCTATGCGACATGGCGCATCCGCACATACGTGCTCCGCACCGAGCACGAGCTCAACGCGGCACGCGCCGAGGTGACATCGGCACAGAAGGCTCGCACCGCAGCCGAGCAAGAGCTTCAGCGCCGACGCGCTGAGAATACCGAGCTCCAAGCAAACCTGACCACTCTCGAGGCCAGCTCGCGCGACCTCTCCGCGCTCCTGGCTGCCACCGACAGCCGCCTTGCGGAGTTCGAGCAGGAGCGAGACGTCGTGAAGGAGCGGCTCGAGGAATTTCGTAAGATCGCCAAGGAGTTTCGGTCGATGGTCGACAGCGGTCGCCTCGATGTCGTGTACCGACGGGGTCGCATGGTCGTCGCGCTTCCCGCCCAGCTGCTCTTTCCCTCGGGGAGCGCAGATCTGAGCGTCGAAGGCAAGGCCTCCGTGACCCAGGTTGCCAAGGTCCTGAGGGACGTGCGCGGGCGCAACTTCATTGTCGTCGGCCACACGGACAACGTGCCCGTCTCGAACGAGCAGTTCCGGAACAACTGGCAGCTGTCCACCGCGCGCGCGCTGCACGTGACCCAAGCGCTGATCTCCGCAGGTGTCCCGGCAGGTCAGCTCATGTCCGGCGGACGCGCCGAGTTCGAGCCCGTGGCCTCGAACACCAGCGAGCGCGGGCGCAGCAAGAATCGCCGCATCGAGATCGTGCTCGAGCCCAAGCTCGCAGAGCTCGATGGCTCACTGATCTCGGAAAGCGAGAAAGACGCCGAGCGCGGGAAGAGCGAAAATAATCAAGCGGAGACGGTGAACGAAGACGATGCACCGGCCCTATGAGAGAGGGCGGCCCGAAACGCCGCGCAGCAGCCTGCTCGGCCTCACGATTCCGCGAGCCTGCCTACCAATTTGTAGCTTTGTGTCATCACAGTCCCCGCAAGCGGGACTCACAACAGGTCGCGTGCATCCCCCCCTGTCGCCCGAGGAATCCATGACCTGCCGAGCCCCCGAGCCCCCTGCGAAGCCCCGCCCCGAGAAGGCCAAGCTCATGAGTCGGAACGCCTCCCTGGCCCAGGGCTCACTGTCGGCGTGCACCTTCGCTCGGCGTTTGCTCGAGGCCGGAAGGGCTCGGGACGCACTCTCAGTCCTCGAGAAGGAAGCCGAGACTGGCGGAGACAGCGCCGAAGTGCAGTTCCTGATGGGCCGCGCGGCGTTTCGCCTGTGCGACTACGATCGCGCACACCGCGCGCTCTGCCGAGCTGTCGTGCTGTCGCCCGATGAGGCGGAGACGTATCGCTGGCTGGCGCGCGTTCTCGTGCGCCGCGGCGACGCGCCTTGCGCCGTGCGAGTCATGGCGCAAGTACCCAGGTCTCGAGCAAAACCCGCGAGCGATCGCGCTGAGCTCGGGCCGCGACGACGAGCAGGAGCACCTCGGCAATGAGCGCAGCACCACATTCGAAGGGTCAGGCTCGCGGCGATCACAGCGGCACGCGCCCCATTCGCAGCTCGCAGGGGCGCGGCACGGGCTACGAGGGACGGGTGCTGGGCGGATTTCGACTCGCACGGCAGATCGCCTCTGGCGGCATGGCAACGGTGTATCTCGCCCATCGCGCGCAGCACGCGCGCATCGGGCAGGCGGCGGCGGTCAAAGTCATCCACCCGCATCTCGCCCGTGACACAGACTTCGTGGAGATGTTTCTCGACGAGGCTCGAATCGCTTCGTGCATCAACCATCCCAACGTGTGCCGCGTGTTGGACTTCGGCGTCTCCGAAGGCACGTACTACCTCGCCATGGAGTACGTCATGGGCGAGACTCTTGCAGACCTGCTCACCCAGGCGATGCGTGCGCCCGAGGCGAGAAACGTCACGGCTGCGCTGGTCACACAGATCGTGGCGCAGGCCTGCGAGGGGCTCCATGCGGCGCACGAAGCCCGCGATCCCCAGGGCACACCGCTCAACGTCGTGCATCGGGACGTCTCGCCACAAAACATCATGATCGGCTACGACGGCAGCGTGCGAGTGCTCGACTTTGGCGTTGCGAGCGCCTCCGAGAGGCTGCACGTGACCCGTAAGGACGCGATCAAGGGCCGCCTGCAGTACATGGCGCCCGAGCAGATGCGCGGGCAGCCGATCGATCGGCGAGCCGATCTCTGGTCTTTGGGCGTAATTCTGTGGGAGGGCCTCGCGGGGCAGCGGCTGTTCCGCCGGGAGGACGAAACCAGCACGATCTCCGCAGTGTTGCATGAGCCCCTGCCCTCGCTGGCCAGCTGCGAACGCCCCGTGCCCGCGTCACTCCAACGCATCGTTGCCCGCGCGCTGCAGCGTGATCGCAACGCACGCTACACGACCGCGCGGGAGCTCAGTCTCGCCCTGTCGCGCAGCACAACCGGCTCGCTGCCTCACGTCGGGATGCCAGAAATCTCCGCGTGGATGCAGTCGCTGTTCGTCGATGCCATCGAGAGCAAGCGCGCTCGGCTGCGCGAAGCCGCAGAGGCGGCGGCAGGCGGGGTGAGACCCACGGCAATGCCCAGGAGCCACGTCGAAGTCGCGCACGAGGACGAGGACGACGAGAAGGGCGACGCGACGCGGGTCGCCGTGCCTCGAATGATGCCGCGCGAAGAAGCGCAGGGCGAGCCCGAGACCAAGGAACGTGTCGCGCGCCTCATGGCGCTACTCTTGCTGACGACCCTGCTGTGGCTCGCCTGGCTGGCATCGCCCGAGCCGGCTCTTGCTCCACTCCTCGAAGAAGTCGCGACACAGTCTGCAAAGTAAGGTGTGACACACGCGCCTTGTGCGCCGCGCACCTACCATGCAAGTGAAGGGCTCCCGCCTGCGCCGACATCTACGTCGAGAGCGTCGTGGTGACTCCCGCACCGGTTCCCAAATCATTCTGAGCAGATGCGGTCCACACCACAGCGTCCCCATGGTGCGCGCTCAGCTGCACCACCGAGGACGACGGCCATGCCGTCACACGGGTTGGCGCGCCCGAGCTTTGGTCCACAAGCAGGTGAACAATGATACTCAAGCCCACTTCCTCACCATCCTTGCGCCGCTCAGGGCCTCGGGTCGCCATCCTGGCCGCCACGGCCACGGCCGCGATCGCGCTCACGAGCGCGCCGAGCATCGCGTCGGGGCAGCAGCTCGGAGGACAACGCTTTCGCCCTGCGGGCTCCGAAGACGGGGTCCTCGGCATCGAGGGTGCCGATCAACGACGGCTACACTATCCGTACGTAGCGCTGTGGGCCCACTACATGCTCGATCCCGTCGTCGCCGTCGACGGTGACACCGACAGGCCACTCGTCGAG
Source organism: uncultured Polyangiales bacterium (assembly GCA_964398415.1). Taxonomy (GTDB): domain Bacteria; phylum Myxococcota_A; class Polyangia; order Polyangiales; family DASUME01; genus DASUME01. The sequence continues at coordinate 25,525 of CAYNOM010000003.1, forward strand.
CACGCATTGAGCGCCGATCTCGTGGCATCGATCGCCGTGTGGAAGGGGCTCGAGCTCGGCGCTGCTCTTCCCGTCGTGCTCTTCCAGAGCGGAGACGAGGCGGTTGCGAACGCGCTCTTCGTCAGCCCCGCCGAGGGCGCAGGGTTAGGCGACATGTCCCTGCGCGTCGCCTATCGATTCGAGCTCGGGCTGCGCGACTCATTGGCCGTGCACGTACCCGTGTTGCTGCCGACCGCCAAGGACGACGACACGCTCGCGCTCGGCTGGGGCGTGCGACCGACCCTCGCGTACACCCATGGTTTCGAGCGAGCAGACCTGACCTTCAATGCGTCCTACCTGTTCCGGGAGCGGAAAGAGCTCGGAGACTACGCCGGCGGACAGGAGCTGGGCCTCGGCGTCGGCACGCGCATCGGGCTCGACGAGCATTGGAACACCGCACTCCTCGCGAGCGTCGGCGTCGACACGTCGGTGCACGACTTCTTTGGCGCCGCCGAGACCCCCGTCGAGCCGCGCTTGGGGGTCGAGCACTGGTTCGGCCAGCACATGCGGCTTACCGGCTTTGCAGGCACGGGCATCAGCCGCGGTGTCGGCGCGCCCGATCTTCGAGTCGGCGCGTCGGTCGCCTTCGGCAACAAGCCGGGGCGGCCGCGACGCGACGGCGACCGCGACTCCGACGGAGTGCTCGACGCCGAGGACAAGTGCCCCGACGAGCCTGAGGACGTGGATGGCTTCGAGGATCGCGACGGCTGTCCCGACCATGACAACGATCAGGATGGGATCGACGACGAAGACGACGCCTGTCCGCTCGAGCCCGAGACGCACGACGGCATCGCGGACGACGATGGCTGTCCCGACCAGGTGCGCGTCGAAGGCAGCCTGATCACGACCTTCGAACCCGTGCGCTTCAAAACCAACAGCGCAGAGATCGAACCGCAGAGCCACGGCATGTTGCGCGAGATAGCCGGCGTCATGCGTGCAAATCCAGGCATGGAGATCCACGTCGCGGGCCACGCGGACGCCAAGGGCGATGAAGAGCACAACCTCGAGCTTTCGGAAGCACGCGCCCAAAGTGTGCGTACGTTCGTGATCTCGCAAGGCGTGGAGAGCAGCCGCATCGACGCCAAGGGCTACGGCGAGGACAAGCCCGTGGCCGACAACGAGAGCACCTCCGGACGACGCAAGAACCGACGCGTGGAGTTCCACATCAAAGGAAGGCAGTGAGCCATGACCTCGCAACGACGACGCTTGATGACGGGCGCGGCAACGGGCGCGCTCGCCCTTTGGGAACTCAGTGGAACGGCTCAGGCGCAAGCGTGGCCCGAAGAACCCGCATGGGAGGTGCTGTACTGTGGCAAAGATCCCTCTTTTGATCCGCGGCGCGATGCGCCACTCGCGCGAGGTGCGCGGGACGTCGTTGGAGATGCAAAGGCACCGGCGCTCTACACGGCGTCGGACACGGAGTTCATCTACTTCCGCATGCGCGTCGACCAGAATCCGCAAGTGGACGACGTCTTCGAACCGTTTGGTTGGGCCGTACAGCTCGACCACGACGTGGATCGCAGCGACTACGAGTCAGTCGCGATCGTCGATGGCTCGAGCGTGCCGCAGCAAGTCTGGTTTCTCCGCAACACGCGCCAGGAGCATGCGTATGATCCGGCGGACCTTCCCGAAGTGACCGTGGCCAACTACCCGGTACTGACTCACGCACGCGTCGTGGTGGCTGAAGAGGACCCGAAGAGAGCGTTCGGTGGCGACCCCGACTACTTCGTCGACTTGGCCCTGCCGCTCGAAGACTTGACGGCGGAAGGCGTCGATCTCGACGGGGTCATCAGCGTCGTCATGGGCACGTCCTCGTACGGACGAAGCATCGACTCGGATGTGGCATGCCACGATGCACGTGCGGGGTCGGTGCGCTGGTCACGCGCCTCGAGCCGTGGGATCAGGCCGGACGGTCGCTCCCTTGCGGACAGCGATGGCGACGGACTGAGCGACGTCGAAGAAACGCGCATCGGCACAGACTCACGCGTCGATGACAGCGATGGCGATGGGTACTCCGATGCGGACGAGATCCGGGCAGGCAGCGATCCCAACGACAAGAACGACACCCCCGAGGACGTCACGCAAGACGGCGTGATGCTGCGCGGCGGAGGTGGCCCGGCGGGTGGATGTAACACCGCGCCCTTTGGGCCCTTCGCTTGGTGGATGGCACTACCGTGGCTCGCGCGACGCCGTCGGCGGCCGAACGCATGAGCGCCCCCCGTCGGCGCGTCACGAGCTCGCGTCGACGGGCGGCCTCGCGCCCGAAGTGATGCCACCCGACACGATCAGCGCCATCACCCGCGCTGGGCTCGCGTCGAGGGGGCGCACGCGCGAAGCAGGCACGAGCAGCACGTGACCCGCAATGTTGTACGACTGCGGGAAGTAGACGGCTACGTGCCCCGTGAGCCCAAAGTCGCCGAGATCGTCCTGAGTGATGAAGCCGAGCGCCATGATCTCGCCCTGCTCGCCCAAGGCGACCGCCGCGGGCCGATCGAAACCGCGTTCATCGCCGACGAAGGCGGAGACGAGATCGCGCAGCGTCGTGTACAAGAGCCTCACCAGCGGCACACGCGCGATGATGCGCTCGGCGAAGCGCAGAAGCCCCCGGCCGAGCACGTTGGAGAAGATGGCGCCGATCGCCGTGATCGCGACGACACATAGCAGCACGCCCGCCCCGGGCACAGGTAGACTCAGTAGGCCGTCGACGCGCACGAGCACCATGTACACGACGTAACCCGTGACGACCGCAGGGACGAGCACGAGACAACCCTGCAGGAAACTTCTGACGAGCAGCTGCATGCGGCGTGTCCTCCTCTGGCTCGGCCGCGCAAAGAGCACCGCTCGATGCCAGACGGCTTGATGTGCGCACAACTACGCGTTCTTCGGCAAACAAACGTGAGCTCCGGCATGGCACGGTCGACCACATCAGCTCGCACCTGCACGTGTGACGGGTCTGTTCGGAGTCCACAGCGAACGTCACGACGCAGGCAGACCGCGCGTAGTTCTGAGGGTTTGGGCGGGTTGACCACCAAATGGCCCACCGCGCACAGCGCTTCGCACCACACGCTTCTCGTTCGATGCTCAGCACTTGCAAAGAATTCGGGCAGCGCGTGCGAACCCGAATGCGCGTTCGCGGCCTGAGCGACTTCAGCTCTCACCACTCGGCCAACGTGTAGCCCCGCCGCGCAAGCATCCGGAAACACATCGGGAAGCTCGAGCAGAAGCGCGTTGGCCCGCCCATTGCACTACTCGGAACCTCCCATGCCAAAGCGCATAGGAAGTAGAGGTATACATGGAAACTCTCATCAGTATTCTCGAAAGCACCTATCAGACCGCTTCCGGCGCGCTGTTCGCCTACGCTCCGCGTCTCACGGCAACCTTCGTCGTGGTCGTAGCAGGCTTGCTCATCACGCGCGCTGCGAAGGCAGCCGCGATCGCGATTCTGGAAGCGCTCAAGGTCGAAGACATGGCGACCAAAGTCGGTGCGACAGACGCGCTGAAGCGCGCGGACGTGGGTATGTCCACGACGCAGATCGTGGCGACTCTCGTGTACTGGACGTTTCTCGCGTTCACCACCGTGGTGGCGCTGAGCACGCTCGGTATCGCGGACGCCAGCACATTTGCCGCGCTCGGGGCGCTCGTGCCCAACGTGGTGATCGCCGCCGCGATCCTCGTGTTCGGTCTGAACCTCTCGGGCTTCGTGTCGAAGCTCATTCAGACTGCAGCGGTGAATGCTGAGATCCGTCAGGCTCGCATCGTGCGAAACGCCGCGCACTACGGAATGGGAACCCTGGTTCTCGTGCTCGCGCTGCGTCAGCTCGGGGTGCCCGAGGGTCTCCTCGGTACGGGGTCTCTGATCCTGTTCTCGAGCGTGTGTGCGGCCATGGCCCTGGCCTTCGGCCTCGGCGGACGTGATCTCGCGGCGAACATCTCGAAGGCCACCTGGAAGTACGAGCGCGAGCAGACGCACACGCTTGCAGAAGCTTCCAACCTCGGGCGACAGGTGATCCCCACGCTCAAGCCGACCAAGGCTGCGCGAGTCGCCTGACTCCAACATCACGACGATCCGAATGCTCACGGCTGAAGTGAGCGACATCGACTGAACGCGGTCCGCCGGTGCAATCCAGCGGGCCGCGTTCGCGTATGGACCGTCTCAGAGGTGGCGCGCGAGCAGAAGACCGAGTCCGAGCGACGCCACTGCAACGCTGACCACGAGGAGGATTGCGGAGCGGCCCGCGAGCAGCGCTGGCTTGCTTTCTTGCCGCGATGGCGCCTCGTCGCCGCGAGCTCTCGGTGACTCCTCATCACTCCAATCGACGTCGATCTGGAGATCGGCAAGCGCCTCTGCGTTCTCTCGAGCTCGAGACAACTGGAGCGGTGCAGTTGGGATCTCCAGATCAGCAGACGCCTCCATGTTCTCCCGAGCCTCCACTGCCGGCTGCGGCGGCGGGATCAACTCTTCGGCGGGCATCGAGTCTCGACACAGGGCCTCCAAGGCGACCGGCTCGAGCTTGGCGGTGGTCGAGACCTCGTCGTCGGTCTGCCCGTACAGCAGATCGTGGAGCGAGATCCTTTCGCCACGATCGTAGACACGCGTGGCACGGTCGTCGTCATCCCACGTAAACGCACCGTGCGGGTGCGGCGCAGGCGTTGTGGCAGGAGGACTTACCGCAGCTACCGCGTGGCCAGCCGGCGTGCTGCCTAGCTCGGAAATTCCGGACTGAGACGGCTTTCGTTCGCTCGCTGGAGCTAGGGGTGGCTGGTGTTTCCTGGAACGAGTATCCCTTTGAGCCGGCATGACTATATCGCTCTCCGTGCCCAAGCTGAGCGCGTGTAGTGCTAGGGGAGGGCTTACACGAGCGTAAACGCACCGCGCTTGGCCCACCCGTTCATGTCATGGCGCCGCGTTCACTTCATGTGGTGGCCCAAGAATCCACCGACGGTCAGTACTTGAACGTGCAGTCGAAGCCCGCAGGGCCGACGTGCATTAACCAAGCGCGACCTGAGGGGCCGCGAGCTCGCGAGCCTGAATCATGACGCCCACCGAACAAGAGCCAGGCGCCGCCTGCGAGGACCAGCGCGCCGCCCGCACCCGCGAGCAGGTTTGCGGTCAGAGCTTTACGCTCGGCCGCACGCTGCAACTCGAGCGCCTCGGCCTGCGAAGGTTCGCTCTCCGCGTCTCGCTGCTGGGAGCGCGCCATGAGCCCAACGGCGAGCGCCGTACCGAGCACTGCCCCACCCGCGCCCACCAAGACCCACGGCACGATGCGACGGCGCCGCACACTTGCCGCGGCCGACCCCTCCGCCTCAGCTGGAGCTGTCGCAGGGGCCTGTGTCTCGCCCGCGCCGTGAACGGTTGCGGGCGTTTCGGCGTGCTCCGCTTGCTGCGAGAGTTGAGCGCGCAGCTGATCGATCCTGCGCTGCACGTCCGCCACTCGGTCGGTCGACGGATCTGCGAGAAGGTAGGCTTCGTAGGCCTCCGCCGCACGTTGGGTTTCAGCGTTGGCCTCGCGGGCGCGACCGAGGTTGTAGAGCAGCTTGGGCTCGGGATGAAGGGCATAGGCTTCTTCGAGCAGCGCCGCTGCGACCGCGTAACGCCCCGCTTCGTAATGCTCAGCACTCTGCTTGAACAGCTCCATCGCCCGCGGCCGAGCATCTCGGGTTGAGTCGGCCAGAGCCGAGCCTCCGAAGCCGAGCGAGAACCAGAACAGCAGAAGCGCGCACAGCCTTGGCGTCCATCGACTTGAAAGATACTCTGAACCCATCCCCGCCTCGGAGCGCCGGTTGTGAGTCTCCATAAGAAGATAGGTCGTTACCATGTCATCGGCCGCATCGCGTCCGGCGGCATGGCCGAGATCCTGCTCGCGAAGGTGCTGGGACCGGGTGGCTTCGAACGTCCTGTGGTGATCAAGCGAGTGCTCCCCCATCTCGTGAACGAGACCGAGTTCAGAGACATGTTTCTGGATGAGGCGCGCATCGTAGCCGCCATCCAGCACCACAACGTCGTCCAGGTGCACGAGCTCGGACGCGAGGACGACGAGCTCTACCTCGTGATGGAGTACTTGGCTGGAGAGAGCATTCGCAGCTTGTGTACACGCGCCGCCGCGCGCAACATCCGCCTGGATCTGGGGCTGTGTGCCCATGTCATCGCCGAGTCGTGCGCCGGTCTTCATGCTGCGCACGAGTTTACCGATCCTGACGGAAAGCCTCTACACGTCGTGCACCGAGACGTGTGCCCCAACAACCTGTTCGTCACCTACGACGGCACGGTGAAGGTCGTCGACTTCGGCATCGCGCAAGCCGCAGATCGCTTCACGCTCACCGAGGCGGGGCAGGTGAAGGGCAAGGCTGCCTACATGTCGCCGGAGCAGTGTCTACGCCGCCCGGTCGACCGCCGCACGGACGTGTTCGCCCTGGGTGTCGTGCTCTACGAGCTCACCACGGGTCACAGATTGTTCGGCGGTGCGCTCGAATCGCGTCTCATCAGCTGCCTTCAGCGTGAGGAAGTGCAACCTCCGAGCCGCGTGGTGCCCGATTACCCCAGCGAGCTCGAACGGATCTGCATCCGCGCCTTGCGCTTCGATCCGGAAGAGCGCTTTGCCTCCGCAGAAGAGATGCGCCGGGCGCTCGTGCGTTTTCAGCGCTCGCTGACGAGCGACGTGCTGCCCGAAGAGCAGCTGACTGCCTGCATGCGCGACCTGTTTCGAGATCGCGTGGAGGAGAAGGCCGAGCTTCTGAGTCGGCTACGGGCGGGCACCGGCATCAGCTACATCCCGACCGCAGAGGTCTCCGACGAAGTGAGCGTCCCGGTCGTGGAGACCGAGCGGAACCGCGACCACCTTCCGCTCCTTTCCGTCTCGGACGACCCCGTCGATGTGCTCGCTGCGACCTCCGCGGGCTACGACACCACCCGTGGGCGAAGGCGAGGCCTGAAGCGCAGGAGTCGAGGGCTGATGCTCACCGCCATCCTGACGATCCTGGCGAGCGCGGGCCTCGGCAGCCTATTTTACATCGCGGATCCCGCCCTAGGTGCACGCGACGCCCGGCCCCAACACACACCACAGACGGCGTCGCCCGGGGCGATACCGACGAACGCCCCGGTGGCCCCCGTCCCAGAGCAGGTTGTGGTGGCCCCCGTCCCAGAGCAGGTGATGGTCGAGCTCACGAGTCTGCCTCCGGGGGCGGGCGCGTGGCTCGATGGGGTGTACCAGGGCGATACCCCCTTGGCGGTCGTGCTCGCGCGTGGCACCGAGGCCCTTTCTCTGCGCCTTCAGCTGAGCGGACACGAAACGTTGGAGCAGGCGCTCGTGCCAGACGTCGATCAACGACTGACCCTATCGCTCGCGCCGTCTGTGCGCGCCCAGCCCCCGCTCCGCGGTGCGACGGCGGGAGACCGCAAGCCTACCGAAGCGAAGTCATCCGAGGCCCCTGAATCCGAGGCGCTCGCCGCCGAGCGGGATCAACAGACCTCCGAGAAAGCCTCGCGAAAAAAGCCGTCCACGCGGCGGCACCCCACCGGATCTCAGACCGAGGAGCGCGACGAGTTCTTCCTGTTCGAGTAGCGCTTTCGCAAGAGCCGAGCGCAGAGCCAAAGGCCCGCGAGGCCCCAAAGGGAAGAAAGGACAGCGCGCTCGTTCGCATCGGGATGGGCGTTGCACGCGAGGCTCGCCTTGCCGCGTACGGGTGCAGGGGGATTGCACACCGGCCGCGCCTGGCCTTCTTCCGTCTGGCACAGGGCTGCAAGCGCGGGTGCGAGATAGGCGAACTGCTCGAAGCGCCCGTCCGTCGTTTCATCCTCCGAGAGCCGCTTGGCGCGCAAGCAATAGCTCTCGGGATCCTCGACGTAGTCCTGATTGCCGCGAATGAGGATGCCGATGAGCTCGCGCCCGTCGTCGTACGCGGGCGAGCCGGAGCTACCGCCAAAGGTGTCCGTGTCGGCGAAGAAGTAGCCGTACTTCGGGGGAGGCGAGGGTTTGGCCGCGCCGCCCGTATCGATCTTGGCCGGCAGGCCCTGCGGTGAGCCCATCACCGTGAGCCCCTCGCCGCTCTCGACCTGCTCCGTCCTGATTGGTACCGGACGACGCCTGAGGTCGACCTTGCGGTCGAGCTGCACGACGGCGAAGTCGTGGAGCACACCGCTGGCCCGCTGCTTCCGCTCACGCACGATCAGCTTCTTGCAGCCGTAGACGTCGAGGTCGATTAGATCGGGAGACTGGCCGGGACGCGAGTAGTGGTAGTCGAACACATAGGCATACACGTCGCAGCTCTCGCCTTCACGAAAGCAATGCCCCGCTGTGAGCACCAGGTCGTCGTCGATCAACACGCCCGAGCAGGCTGCGACCGCAGGCTGGGTCACGAATGGCTCGTCTTCACACAGCTGCAAGACGTCCATGGCCGGCTCGGGGCTCGGTACGAGCCCTCCTTCCGGGAGACTCGCGATCAACCCCGGCGGGACGAGCGCCACGAGAGACTGACTGGCGCGCGCGAAGGTGTCGCCATTGTAGCGATAGACCTCGAGCCTGTCGTCTTCGCCGTAGACCACAGGTTGTGTGGTGCTCAGGACATCCTCGCTCACCCCGTCGGCGTCGGTGCGCGCACAGGCGCAGAGGACGAAGGCGAGCAGCAGAGGTGCAATGCCATGTGCACAGTCACGTATCATCACAGGCACCGCGCAATGCAGCATGGAGATCCAGGCTGCCACATGGTTGTTGTCGACGGAAGGACGCTCCTTCGGCGGCGGTCGCGAATTTCAGCCCGGCCACAGGCGCGTGGGCAGACGTCCCTGTTGGGCGAGGGCGAGCACGTCCATGGTCAGGGCGACCGCGACGTGCAGCGCGACTCCTCCCCAGATCGAGCGCGTACGCATGGCGAGCGTGCCGAGCACGATGCCCGCGGGCATCGCGCCGAGCACCTCGGGCCAGGGCTTCGTGAAGTGGATCATGCAGTAGGGGACCATCGACGCAAAGATCGCGTGGCTGCCCATGCTGCGGCGGCAAGCCTGAAGCAGAAACCCTCGGAAGAACAGCTCGAGCGCCAGAAACTGCAGCGCGTACATGAGCTCCCAGGCCGCGAAGTCGACGACGCTCGCCCCGGCCAGCTTGTAGAACGGGTAGTAGCGCGCGAACTCCGGTTGCAGCGCGGCGACAATCACGAAGGGCAACACCAGCAAGTACAAACGCACATAGGTGCCGAGGTGCGCACGCAGTCCGCGCGTCGACAGGCCGTAATCGACGAGCCTCTCTCGCAAGAGCAGCCGCACGGCCAGCCATGGCACGACAAAAAAGCCGAGGACACGAAAGCCCGCCCAATATCCGAGGTCGAGCAGCGGGTACCAGCGCGAGGCGTAAAACCCCGCGTTTCCCCACGGCACCTCACCGCGTGCGCGGGCCACCTGCTCCACGAGCTGAGACAGCACCGCGGACGAGCCTGCATACTCCATCAAGGTCAGAGACAGGGCGGCCACCACGAAGGCGACGAGCGGCCTCCGATCGAAGCCCGCGTGAGCCCCGCGCAGTGCTTGGGCCTCGGCGTCGATCTCGCGAAAGGCCTCGAGCAAAAGCCGACGCGGATGGAGCAGAGACCAACCCGCGTGCGAAGCCTTGGCCTCAGCCACCCTGCGCGAGATCCTTACCGCGAGCGAGCCGACGCAGGCTCTCCTCACGACCCAGCACGACCATGATCTCGTAGAGGCCTGGTGCCGCGCTGCGCCCCGTGAGCGCCACCCGCGCGGCCTGCGCCACGTCCTTCATCGCGATGCCCGAAGCCTCGAGCCAGGCGTTGACGCGCGCCTCGAGCACCTCTTCGGTGAAGGGCTGAGACGCCGCGACCGCGCCGTGCAGCCCCTCGAGCAGCCCAGCAGCAGACGCCACCAAAAACTTCTTCTGCGCGTCTTGGTCCATCACGGGCTCGGTGCGGAAGTAGAAGTCGACGCGCTCCGCCGCGTCCTTGAGCGTCGAGGCGCGAATGCGCACGCTCGCAAACGCAGGCACGAGCCGCGGATCGGCTGCGTCGAGGTCGAGGCCGCGCTGTTTCACGAACGGCAGCGCGAGCTCAGCGAGCTTCGCGGGCTCGAGCATGCGGATGTGCTCGCCCTGCACCGCCGCGAGCTTCTTCAGGTCGTACTTGGCGCCGCCCGCCCCAACGTGCTCGAAGTCGAACTTCTGAACCAGCTCGGCGCGGGTGAAGATCTCCTGGTCGCCGTGGGACCAGCCGAGGCGCACGAGGTAGTTGAGCATCGCGTCTGGCAAGTAGCCTTGCTCCGCATACTCGCTGAGGCTCACGGCGGCGTGGCGCTTGCTCAGCTTCTGTCCGTTCTGCGCCAGGATCACCGGGCAGTGCGCAAACAGGGGCGGCTCGGCAGAGAGGGCGCGATACATGAGGATCTGGGGCGCGGTGTTGAGAATGTGCTCCTCGCCGCGCACCACGTGGCTGATCTTCATCGTCATGTCATCGATGACGCAGGCAAAGCTGTAGAGTGGGATGCCGTCACCGCGCATCAGCACGAAGTCTTGGAGCTGATCGTTCGGGATCTCGAGCTTGCCGCGCACGAGGTCATGCCATGAGGTGGCACCCGCGCTGTCGGTCTTGAAGCGGATCACGTGGGGGTTTCGGGGATCGCCGTCGCTGCGATCGCGCCACGGGCTTTGATACTGAAAGCCCTCGGCCTTGCCGCCCTGCTTCACGAACTCGGCGCGCGCCGCCTCCTTTTCTTCTTTGGTGGCGTAGCAGCGGTAGGCGTGGCCGGAGGCGATGAGCTGCTCTGCGTACTTCGCGTACAACGCGAGA
>CAYNOM010000004.1:0-36142 GCA_964398415.1 uncultured Polyangiales bacterium
CGGGCGGCAAGCCGCACGTGAAAAAGCCCAGCAGCGAAGCTGCCGGGCCGCTGGATGCGCAGAGCCTGTCTCAGCTCACTCGGTGACGCGGATGGCGCGACCGCGCCACAGCACTGAGCCGTAGAACACGGCCTGATAAATGGCGACCGAGGCCGCCCCCATGATCAAGGGCATGCCGACGATGAAGCCCGCGAGCTTGAGCAGGTTTGCCTTCATGTACGAACGCGCGAGCACGACCGCGAACCAGACCTCGAAGTAGACGAACAGGCCGAGCAACAGAAGCGTGGGATTCCAAGTAAAGAGCCCCACGAAGGGTGCCGCCAGCACCGAGATGCCGCCGATGGCGAAGGTGACGGCCAGCGGAATCGCGAGCCAGAAATTCTCGCCAAACACCGCGAGACAGTTCTTGATCGAGCCGTAAAACACGGCGCGCGCGCCGCTGTACATGCGCACACTCAAGCACTGCGGCGCGACGCGGAAGGCCACGCGCTGCCCCTTCGACTTGAAGAAGCGCGCGAGCATCACATCGTCGAGCATCTGGCTCTTCACACCTTCGTGGCCGCCGAGCGAACGGTAGATGTCCGAATCGACCATGATGAAGGCGCCGATGGCGAGCGCGTCGTCGCTCTCGTCGTCGTGGATGGGCCCACTCAGGAAATTGGTCATGGCGAGCAGAAATGCCGGCGCCGCCGCGTTCTCCCAGATGCTCTCCCACACGAACTGGGGCATCAGCGAGAGCATGGAAAGCTGGTGCTCCTGCATCTCGGCCACCGCCGCCACGAAGCAGCCCTGCTTGTGCGTGATGTCCGCGTCGGTGAACACGATGTAGTCGCCGCTCGCGAACTGCGCGCCGTACTGCATCGCGTTGGCCTTGCCGAGCCAGCCGTCCTTGAGGGGCGGGTCGTGCAGGGCGCGAACGCGAGGGTCCTCCGCTGCCAGGCGATTGATGATGGCGCCCGTCGCGTCGGTGGAGTGGTCGTTGATGACGATCACCTCGACCTCGACACCCTGCTGCGCGAGCACGCCACGAATCGTGGCCTCGATGTCGGCCTGCTCGTTGCGCGCCGGGATCACCACGCTGAGCCGCGCACGCTTTCGCGGATCGGGATCGATGTGCCTCTCGGGCTGCACGGATTTGCAGCGTCGATAGCTGGCGTAGGCGCCTACGGCGACGGCGGGCCAGATCACGGCCGCAAGTGACGTGAGCAAAAGAAGCCAGTTCTCTAAACTCATCGTAGTCCCTCGAAGAAAGCTAATGGATATGAGCCCCGAGCTTACAAAGCGGCATCAACCGCACTTTGCAGGAGGCGTCGGTGCAAAGGGGGCAAGCATGTAGTGGGCTGAGCCGCCGCGGATTTTCTTCGATCCACGAAGGCGGTACGACGCGACGGTAGGGTAGCCGCAGCGCGTGGGTCAAGGAAAACCACCCCCGGCTTTCGGCACATGCACCCCCAGCGTGGCATTACACCAATGTGGTCGCGTGGCGCGCATGTTGCCGTGAGTTTCACAACATGCGGATGCTGCACGATTTGTAGGGATTTCGGAGTGGAGGGAGGCTATCCGTTGACCCTTGAATGTGTCCTGTGCAAGATGCGTCGCACTCGCCGGAGGTAGCATGCGGCACGGTTTCTTTGGTTTCTTCAGTAGCTTTGTGTGTCTGACCCTCGCCCTTGCCATGGTTGCGCCCGTCGCGGCCCAGGGCATGAGCGCCAACCAGATCGTCGACAAAATGCTCAAACAGGACGCGTTCGGCTGGGATGAAGCCGAGACGACGATCCGGATGATTCTCGTCGACGGCAAAGGCAAGAAGCGCGAGCGCGTCATGGAGAACCTGCGGCGGCGCAAGGCGGGTCAGCTGCAGAGCATCGTGCGCTTCCGTTCACCGCAAGAAGTGGCGGGCACGGCGTTCTTGATGTTGGAGCGCAACGAAGGCGACTCGGAGCAGTACATCTACTTGCCCGGCCTCAAGCGCACTCGCCGCATCGTGGGCCGTGAGCGCGAGGGCAGCTTCATGGGGAGCGACTTCAGCTACGCGGACTTCGAGCGCCGCGACACGCGTTTGTCCACGCATGAGAAGCTCCCCGACGAGGACGTGGGCGGCATCAAGACCCACGTGATTCGCTCAACGCCCAAGAGCAGCGCGGATTCTGGGTACTCGAAGATCGAGACCTGGGTGCGCCAGGACAACTTCCTGCCGCTCCGCATCAAGTTCTATGACAAGAGCGGCAACCTGCTCAAGACGTTCTACACGAAGCGCATCAAGACGATGGATGGACGCCCAGTCATCGTCGAGGCCCAGATGATCAACAAGCAGACGAGCCACAGCACTGAGCTCATTGTCGACAATCTGACGCCGCGCAAGGACATCCCGGACACCGCCTTCACGCCGACCGCGCTCGAGCACGGCTGACTCGGCGCGCCCGCTGCGCTACCCCCCATTGCCGGTTGGCACGACCCTGCCTGCCGGCTCGACTGCTGACCAGAAGAAGAGGTCCCAATGGGTCGTTTGCTTGGCCGCCTGCCACCGCGCGCGGCCCTTCTCTTGTTATTGGCCTCGTTGTTGGCCGCGAGCGCTTCCGGGCTCGCGGCGCATGGGTCTGCGCAGGATAGCGAGGAGATCATCGTCGATCCTGAGCTCGGCTCCGATACGTCGGGCGCAGGCTCAGGCGCAGCCGATGACGAAGTGATCGTCGATCCCGAGCTCGGTGACGCGGACACAGCTCAAGACTTCGGTTGGGGCCCCGTGCTTCAGCCGAGCGCCTCGGACGAGACCTCCATCGAGGAGGAAGAAACCGAGGAGGAGTACGATCCCCTGGCCAACACGGGCTTGGCCAAGCTGGAGTTGCTCGGGCAGATCGGCGTCGATCTGCGTCAGGAGGGCGACCTCGAAGACGCCTACGAGACGCGCCTGCGCTTCGGCGGCGAGATCGAGTTCCGACGATCGCGACACCTCAGGCTCGTGATCGGCAGCCGCATCGACTTCTTCTGGGCCGTGCCGAGCGCTCACGACAACACGCTCGAGCCCAACGAGGGCGCATTGGATCAGGACCGCTACGAGGTCGATCTGATTCCCACCGCCGCCTATGCCGACATGACCGTCGCAGATGGCCTGCACCTCAGGGTCGGACAGCAGATGGTGTCACTCGGTCGCATGGACTTCTATTCGCCGACCGACGCGCTCGTGCTCCTGGATATGCGCCCCCAACCGAAGCTCGATCCCGCCGCGGCAAAGATGGCGCAACCGGCGCTTCGTATCGATTGGGACATCACGACATCGCTCACGCTGCAGGCGGCGTATGTGCCCTGGTTCTCGCCGCATCTGACCCGGCCAAACCGCGATCGCTACGTCGCCAACGTGCTGGCAGGGCGTGGCTCGGCCGACGTACCACCCCAGCTGTCCGAGATTGTCGATCCGTCGTTTCAAACGAAGGCCAGCGAATCCAACATTCGCTACGTCGGTCCTGCCCCAGACTTCAGCACTCCCCAGGGCCAAGCTCGCCTCGCCTATCGCGGCTACTCCTTCGATTTCGGCATCACGGCAGCATCGGCGCTCGAAAAGCTTCCGGCTGCCTACATGACACCCGCGCTCGAGAGGTACCTGCTCGACCCGAATCAGCAGGATGCACTCGCCCAAGCCCTGATCAGGCTTCAACCCGTGTTCGACGTGGAGTTTCACCGCTACCACCTGATCGGGGGCGACCTGGGCTTCAGCCTGGGCCCGGTGGCCATCGCGTTCGAGGGCGCCTTCTCTCCCCAGCGCCATCTGTACGCAGCCACGAGCAACGGTCGGCGCCTCGCACAGCCCAACGTGTCCGAGGAAATCTACGACTCGACGTACAACGCGCAGGGCGGGGTCGACAGGCCGAGCAACGTCCGCGATCGCAAGATCCGCAAGGGCGTGCCGGTGGTGCAGGGCGCCGTGCACGTCGAATGGGTACGGGGTGAGTCCTTGCTGCTCGGCGGCGAAGCCTTCTGGATCAACGCGCTCGAGCTGCCCTACGACAGGAGCCGCGATTGGTGGGGCTTCATTCCAGGCACCGGTACCTTCGCCGGTGGCTCCGCCACCATGCGCTACATGATCAACGAGGGGCAGTGGCGCTTCGAAGCCACACTCATCGGTCTCGTGGGACCGAGCATGATCATGGTGCCGCGCATCGAGCTTCGGGCACGTGAGGGGCTGTTCGTCGACGTGGGGGCCCAACTCTACGAGGGGCCCGCGCCCGGCTACGGTCCGAACAACTTGGCAGGTGCCCAGAACTTGAACCTCGGTGGCCTCTTGAGTGGCTACGATCAAGCGTTCGTGGGCCTGCGCTGGCTGCCCTGAGCTCTCGCCGCCTGTGCGGGGCGAAGACAGAAGACGTGATCAGAAGCCGATCCTGCGCATCACGAAGCGCGGCAGGATGCGGATCATCAGCATGACGAGGGCCCAGATGCGCGGTGTGTAGAGCACGGGCTTGCCTGCTCGAATGGCGCGCAGGGTGTCACGAGCAACCTGCTCGGGCTCACCGGCGAAGGGTGGCGGGGTCAGGCCGTCGGTCATCGAGGTCTTCACGAAGCCGGGCTTGATGCAGAGGGTGTGGAGGCCCTGGGCGCGAAACTTGTGGTCCAGTCCCTCGAGGTAGGCGGACAAGCCCGCCTTGCTGGCGCCGTAGAGCACCACGGGTTTTCGACCACGCTCGCCCGCCACCGAGCTGAACACACACAGCGTGCCCCCCCCGCGCGACAGGAGGCGCTTTCGCACGTGCTCGCAGAACACGACGGTGTTGGCGAAGTTGACGGTGAGCAGACGCTGGGTGAAGTCGACGTCGGCCTCGAGTTGCTCTTGGGTGCCAAACAGGGCCGCTGTCACGATCACGGTGTCGAAGTGGGAGAGGGCCGCATCAGCGGCATCGAGCGCCTGGGAAAAGCTGCTGGGATCTTCGAGGTCGCAGCGTGCCCATTTCACCGTGAGCGTGCCGAAGGCGCGCTGCTCGAGGTCGCGCGCGCTGCGTTCGAGATCGTCGAGGTCGCGTCCGAGCAAGAACACCTGGGAAGACTGCGCGATCACCGCGCGCGCGAGGGCGCGACCTATGCCCTTGGTCGCCCCCAGGATCACCACTTTCATGGCTTCGCTCCAAGCAAACGCTCGCTCTGGGCGCTGCGCAAAGTGTTTTCAGGATCCCACTTGCGCTTGATCTCGAGGAACGCGTCGAGGCGAGGCTCCATGGCTCGGAAGTGGTCTTTGCGCGTGAAGCCATCCTTGGTCAGATAGATGCGTCCGCCGCAGGCGAGCACGCGCTCGTTGAGCCTGTCGACCACAGCCTGGGTGTTCGCGCGAATGGGGATGTCGAGCGCGATCGACATGCCGGGCCGAGGAAAGGACAAAAGGCCCTCGCCTTCGGGGCCGCAGTCTTTGATGACGGTCAGAAACGACGAAGCATTGAGCTCTTTCAGCAGCTCGATCAGCGAACGAATCCCTCGCGCGCCCGCATCCTCGGGGATCACGCACTGATGCTGCGTGACGCCCCGCGCCCCATAGGCGAGGTTCCAGCGGTGGACGCGATCGAGCGGATAGAAAAAGGTGTCGTAGTCGACCACCGTCTGCATCCGCGCCGCGAAGTGCTTGCGGTAGATCAGGGTATTGAAGGCCGAGATGGTGAGCCGATTGAGCAGACCACTCGGCAAAGCGAAGGGCATCGTGATACGGCCCTTTTGCTTTGGATAGTGCGCCTTCGCCTCCGCCGGCTCGGCCCAGCGACCACAGAATAGGATGCCGCGACCGAGGGACTTGCCGGTGGCGATGGTGTCGACCCAGCCCACCGTGAAAGGCCAGCTCTTGCCGGCTTCCTTGAGCCGCAGGAGGAAGGTGTCGAGATCGGGAATGCGTTGGCTCTCCTGGTAGATCCAGGGCGAAGGCACGCGCTCGAGGGTGAGCTCGACCTCGAGGATGTGGCCCGTGAGACCCATGCCGCCGAGGGTGGCCAGAAACAGCTCGCGCTCCTCGTCGCGCGAACAGCACACGATGCGTCCGTCGGCGACGCGCAGCAAGAGGCTCTGCACGTGGCGCCCGATGGTGCCCGCGACGTGGTGATTTTTGCCGTGAACGTCGGAGGCGACCATGCCGCCGAGCGTCACGAACTTCGTGCCGGGCGTGACGGGCGTGAAGAATCCGCGGGGCAAGAACAGGCGATTCATCTCGGCCAGAGACAGTCCCGCCTCCGCGCGCAACACACCCGTCGAGTCGTCGAAGGCGAGGATGCGGTCGGCCAGGGTGCTGCCAACCACCTGCGTCACGCCCGACGCGGGAAGCGAGGCGTCTCCGTAGGAGCGTCCCAGGCCGCGCGACAGGCTCGCCGAACGGGTGATGCGTGAAAGCTCCTCCGATCGAACCTCGCGACCCGGTACGAAGGTACGTCCCCATCCGCTCAGCGCCGGCTGCTTACCCATGGACACTCCGCTGTGTAGCACGTGGTCCGACAGGCCGCGGGTGTCGGCTGGGCGCTTCACTTCCATGCAAAGCGCGGCTCGTCGTAGTCGTAGACGCGCGTATCACGACCTTCGAAAGCCACCTCACGCATCTGAAACACCATCACTGCGGTGGGGCTGTGGATGTGGGTGCCGACGAGCGGCAGCGACAGGAGGGGCTTACCCGTATCCGGCGACGCGCGCACGACCGGCACCCCCGGTCGGTAAAGCTCCTGAACCGGCACCCGGTACACGAGGGCCACTTCGTCGGGATTGGGACGAAGCTCGGTCACGTGCTCTGCCCACAACACCACCGGCGTGATCAGAAAGCCCGAGCGCGTCGCCACATCGTCGAGCAGCCCGAGCACGCTGCCGCCGTCGAGGCGCACACCCAGCTCCTCCTCGAGCTCACGCAGCGCGGCATCCACCGCAGACTCACCGCCATCGAGCCGACCCCCAGGTAGCGCAAACTGCCCACCGTGGTGGTTGAGATTGCCCGCCCGACGCGTCAACAGAAAGGCAGGCTCGCCGTTTGCGCCTGGCAGAAGGGTCAGTGCGACCGCGGCGGCCCGAAGCCCGTCTCCCTCCGCCTGCCGTCGCGAAAAACGCGCGAGATGCGTCGAGAGGCGCGCACGCAGGGCCTCGCCGAGCTCGTACTTCCTCCACATCAGCCCTAGTCTACCAGCCCGAGGGGTTCGACGGATCGGGGCTTGGGGCATAGGATAGACAGCACATGAGCGAAGCCCTCGGTTACGACTTTGGTGGGGCCTGTTTTGACCTCGACTCGGACAAGGATCGCGAGATCCTGCGCTTCGTGCTGTCGCAAGCCCTGTACGGCGAGGCCACGGGCGTGTTCTGCGGCCGCTCGCTGTATGCGGCCCATTCGCTCGAGGCAGCCCAGTTCTACGTGAGGCAGGCACGCCAAGAGCTGAACCACCTGACGCTGTTCGCCGAGATCTTTCGCACCCTCGAGATCACCCCCGAGCCGGCCCACTGGGTGGTGCGCCTGCTCGCCTCGCACAACGACTACTACCCGCTCAAGGTGCTGATGGAGCACGCCCTCGGCGAGGGCATGGTGCTCGACATCTTTCGCGATGTGCTGGTGCAGACCTTGCCCGACACAGACCCACGCGTCCCGACGATCAAGAAGAAGCTGCGCGTGATCTGCAAGGAAGAGGAGGAGCACGTGGCTTGGGGCGAAAAGGAAACGCGGCGCATCCTCGCCGAGAAGCCGAGTCTCGCGCGGCCTTTCTACGGATTATTGGAGCTCCAGTTGATGCTCGTGCCCTATGCGGTGAGCGGCTTGAAGCAGCGCGCGCCCGACCATCCGGTGTTGAGGCAGCTCGACGATTTCGTCGATTTCGTGCGCGCTCGCGTGTGGAAGCAGGGACAGGCGCTCGGGTTCGTGCCCGAGACGCGCCCGGGCTCCTTGTCTCGCGCAGGCGCCATGGTCCACGGCTTGGGCCTTCTCGCACGCAGCCAGCTCTCACGCTCGAAGAGCAAGCTCGACAAGCGCTACCTCGAAGAGCTCGGCTTTCCCCGGGTCTGAGAGCGCGCACATGCCCGAGCTGCCGGAGGTCGAGGTCACCCGTCGTCGCATCGCCGACAAGCTGGTCGGGCGTCGCATCTGCGACGTGATCACCACACAGCCGAGCTACTTCTTCCTGACCGAGCCGGCGCTACTCCGCAACAGGCTTAGCGGTCGCCGCGTCGAGGCCCTCTTGCGCCACGGCAAGTACCTGACCGCCGAGCTCGACGATGGCGCGCGCGTGCTGCTCCACCTCGGCATGACCGGCCAATTGTTCACCGCGTCGGCCCAGAGCGTGCGCCTGCTGAGCGCGACGAAGTCGGGCACGCTCGATCCAGACGCCATGCCGCGCTTCTCCGCCGATGCCCACACGCACCTGGTGCTCCACTTCGACGACGGCGGCGAACCGGTGCTGTTTCGCGACGTGCGCAAGTTCGGCAAGGTGCGCTGGC
This sequence comes from uncultured Polyangiales bacterium, assembly GCA_964398415.1. Classification (GTDB taxonomy): domain Bacteria; phylum Myxococcota_A; class Polyangia; order Polyangiales; family DASUME01; genus DASUME01. Next base: position 8,425 of record CAYNOM010000004.1, read on the forward strand.
TTGGGCCGGGCGAGAGCGACGAGCGACTCGACAAGCTGGGCATCGATGCCCTCGAGATCACAGCCGACGTGCTCTACATGGCCGGCCGCTCACGCAAAGCCCCCATCAAGAGCTTCCTGCTCGATCAATCGGTGCTGGCCGGGGTCGGCAACATCTACGCCGACGAGGCCCTGTTTCGCGCCGGCATTCGCCCCACGCGCAGCGCGTGCAAGCTCACGAAGCCCCAGTGCGAGCGTCTCTCGGCCGAGATTCGTGCGGTGCTCATGCGCTCGATCGAGACCGGTGGCTCGAGCATCAGCGACTACGTGCAGCCCGACGGCACCGACGGCGCGTACCAGAACGAGCGACGCGTGTACGCACGCAAGGGCGAGCCGTGCCACGTGTGCGGCAGCGCGATCGAGCGCGTCGTGCTCGGGCAGCGCGCCACCTGCTACTGCCCAACATGTCAGCGCTGATCAATAACGGGGCACGCCCGTGTCTATCTCGACGGCCCAGGCGTCGATGCCACCGATGACGTTGTAGACGCGCTTGAAGCCCTGGCGCAGGTAGTGCTCCGCGGCCTGCTGGCTGCGCCCGCCATGGTGGCAGTGGAAGTAGAGCACCGTGTCGCGCTCGAGGCGCGCGAGCTTGGCCTGAGCGGCCTCGTCGAAGTGCTGCGCCTGCGGCAACTTGGCGATGGCGCGCTCCTCTTCGGTGCGCACGTCGAAGAGCTCGATGGGCTCGCCGGAGTCGAGGAGGGCCTTGAGCTCGCGCACCGAGAGCGGCAGCACACGCGGAGGCTCGTTGGGATTGTCGAGCTTGAATCCGCCGTTACCTGTCTCCACGAAGTCGATGCGCAGGCCGTCGGCGCGTGTCGCGCTCTGACGGTCGATCAACAGGGTGAGGCCGTCGACGTCGAGCACGAAGTCGCCGTCCTTCTTCTCGTCGATCGACAGGGCGTACTCGAACTGGGGCGAGATCTCGATCCGCAAGGCCCCTGATTCACCTTCGGACGCCTGGGCCACGGCCTTTCGTGCCGCCGCGCTGAGCGTGATCTTCGGGGTGGCGATCTGCGGGCGCTCGGTGCCGAGCACGTCGAACAACTCACCGCTCGCAAACAGCTCCTTCACGATGTCGCAGCCGCCGACGAACTCGCCCTGCACGTAGAGCTGGGGAATCGTGGGCCAGTTGGCGTAGTCCTTGATGCCATCGCGGATCTCGGGGCGCGACAGGACGTTGATGTCCTTGAACTCGCGAACTCCTGCCTGGCGCAGGATGTTGACCACGGTGGCGGAGAAGCCGCATTGCGGGAAGTTCTTCGATCCCTTCATGAACAGCACCACGGGGTGCCCCTTCACGAGCTCTTCGATCTCTTGCTTGATCTGCGCATCCATGGGGTTTGTCCGGCTCCTTGAGGGATGGTTTAGCGCAATCCTTGCGTTACAGCACCTCGCGGCCCCGGCTGCTGGAGCGGGAGGCCCGCCGCTTCATGCTATGGACGGGCAAACATGCCGTCTTTGGCCCAAGTACCCCTGAAGACACCCTGCCGCATCGTGGAGGTGGGTGGTCCGCGCGCGGTGCGCCGACGCTTGCTCGAGCTCGGGCTCGTCCCTGGCACCCAAGTGAGCGTGGTGGGCGTGTCGCCCCTGGGCGATCCGCTCGAGCTGTCTGTGCGCGGCTCTCGACTCTCGATCCGCAAGAAGGAAGCCTGGGCGGTCGAGGTCGAGCCGTGAGCACGCTGCGTATCGCGATGGCCGGCAATCCGAACACCGGCAAGACCACCCTGTTCAATCGCCTGACGGGTGCCGAGGGCCGGGTGGGCAACTACCCGGGCATCACGGTCGAGTTGCTCACGGGTGAGCTCGATCTCGGCCCAGAACTCGGGCGCGCCGAGGTGATCGACGTCCCCGGCACCTACTCGCTCGTCGCGCGCTCCCGCGAAGAGCAGGTGGCCATCGACTGCTTGCTCGGCATCGACGGTATGCCGCACCCCGATCTCACGTTGTTCTGCGTCGACGCCACCAACCTGACCCGCAACCTGTACCTCGTGTTGCAGGCCCAGGAGCTCGGGCTCAACGTGCTCGTGGCCCTCACCATGGTCGACGAGGCCGGTGAGCACGCGCCCGACCCCAGCTTGCTCGAAGCGGCGCTCGGCTGCCCGGTGGTGCCCGTCGTGGCGCGCACCGGCGTGGGCCTCGATGCGCTGCGCGCTGCGATCAAGCGGCACGCGCGCGACAAAGCCGATCCTCGCATGCGTTTTGCGCCGAGCCCTGCCCTACGCGGGAGCATCGACAAGGTGCGCGCGGCGCTTCCGTCGACATGGCCCCAGTCAGACGCCCTCGCGCTGTGGGCGCTCATGAGCATCGATGGACACGACGAGCTGTCGGTGCCCGAGTCGCTGCGCATGGCCGTGCGCGAGGCCGTGCCCGATCAAGAAGCGGGCGCAGCCCTCGACGAGCAGATCGTGCGCGGGCGCTACGCCTGGCTCGATGCCCACATCGCAGGCCTCGTCACGCAGCCCACGAAGCGCACGGCCACCGACCGTGCCGACGCGATCCTCATCCACCCGGTGTGGGGCTTTCTCACGTTCCTGCTCATCAACCTGGTGGGGTTTCAGTCCCTGTTTGCCTGGTCCGATCCAGCGATCTCCGCGATCGAATCGGCATTCGGCTTCGTGGGCGAGAAGGTCTCCGATTTACTCGGCCCCAGCCTTCTCACCGAGCTCATCGTGGAGGGCGTGATCGGCGGCGCGGGCGCAGTGGTGGTGTTTCTGCCGCAGATCCTGTTGCTCTTCTTCTTCATCGGACTGATGGAAGACTCGGGCTACATGGCGCGGGTCGCCTACCTGATGGACCGCATCATGAAGACCATGGGGCTGCACGGGCGCGCCTTCGTGCCGATGCTGTCCGGCTTCGCCTGTGCGGTGCCCGCGATCATGGCCACACGCACCATGGAACGTCAGCGCGACAGGTTGCTGACGATGATGGTGGTGCCGCTGATGACCTGCTCGGCGCGTCTGCCCGTGTACACGCTGATCATCGGCGCGCTGTTCCCGGTGGGAGGCCTCGTGTTCGGCTTACCCATCCAGGGCGGGTTGATGGTGGCGATGTATCTGTTCTCGGTGGTCGTCGCGTTGCTCGCAGCCTTCGTGCTGTCAAAGACCGTGCTCCGCGGCTCCGGCTCGGCCCTGATCCTCGAGCTACCGCCCTACCGCCTGCCGCGCTTGCCCGACGTCACGCGCATGATGTGGCTGAGGGCGCGCGCCTTTCTCACCGAGGCCGGAACGGTGATCCTGGTCTGCAGCATCGTGCTTTGGGGCCTTTTGAACTTCCCTCGAGCCGAGGACGGCGAGGGCGAAAGCCCCCTGACGAAGACCGAAATTCTGCAGCACAGCTATGGCGGACGCCTCGGCCAAGCGCTCGAGCCGGCCCTCGAGCCCCTCGGCTTCGACTGGAAGATCGGCGTCGGCATCATCGGCGCCTTCGCGGCGCGCGAGGTGTTCGTGGCCACCATGGGCGTGGTGTACAACGCCGGAGACGACGTCGACGAAGAGAGCACGAGCCTGCGCGACAAGCTTCGTAACGAGAAGAACGCCGCGGGTGAGCGCGCCTACACACCTCTCGTCGGACTTTCGTTGCTCGTGTTCTTCGCCCTCGCCTGTCAGTGCATGAGCACACTCGCTGTGGTGAAGCGCGAAACCGGTGGCTACCGCTGGCCGGCCTTCTTGCTCGTGTACATGACGACCCTGGCCTGGGTGTCGAGCTTCATCGTGTATCAGGGCGGACGGCTGCTCGGCTTCGGCTGAGGTTCAGTCGCAGCGCTCGGCCGGCGCACACACCCCGTTGTCCGCGCCCACGAACAAAAGACAGCAGCCCGAGTCGCACTCGACATCCCGTTCGCAGGGCTTCTGACAGCCGCTAGGCGCCCCATCCCCCACGCCCTCTGTGCACACGAGGCCCTCGCAGCAGGGATTGCGTGCGCCGTCGCAGCTCTCTTCGAGCTTCTGGCACTCGGTCACACAGGCCGCGGTGTCGGCGCAGAACGCCCCGGCGATGCCCTGGCCCGAGATGCAGCACTTGGACTCGCAATCATCGTGCTGGCTACAAGGCGCCTTACACAATCCGAGCAAACTCAGGCCCGCGTCGTCGTTCCCCTGAAGGCAGCTGAGCCCTTCGCAGCAGCCGTCCGGACGCACGTCACAAAGGGCATCCGCAGCGATGCACTCCCCAGCCACCGCGTTTTCATCGAGGGGGTCGCACTGGGGACACAGAGGGCGCGACGCGTCGTTCGCACACAGGCAAGCGAGCTCGTCGACGGTCACGCAGGAGCCGAAGGCACAGATCGGCGTCGTCTCGGGACACAGCCCGTCGGGGCAGCGCAGAAGCGCGCCGTCGTCGTGGGTCGGCACACACGCGCCCGCGCTGCACAGAAGCCCCTCGGGGCAGCTCGCGCTGCAGATCTTGCCGATGTCGCCGCAGGCCATGCGCGTCGTGTAGCCCCCCGGTAAGGTCGACGGCAGCGCGGAAGGGTCGTCCGAGGCGTCGCTCACCACACGCGATCGAGACTCGCTCGTCGGACTCTCGCACCCGAACGCCGCTGCCAAGCACACGTTCGACAGAAGAAACGAGCACCACTTCGCACGGGAGGCCGTCATGTACGACATGCGGGGAACTGTACACCGCACGCGAGTACGTGGGCGATCACGAAAGCGCCGCACGCGCCCCGCGGTTCACGACTGGGCACACGTGGGCACATGCTCACCCTGGTCAAATGCTCCGTCTTCCGGCACAAAGAAAGGATGAGGTGCGCCGTGCAGCACGGGGCGCGCGCTTTCGGGATCGCGTGGCTCATGGGGTCGCTCCTTTGGAGCATGGGCTGCAGCCACATCCCCGACCTGAGCATGTTCAAAAGCCGGCCCGCACCCACGGTGCCCTTGCCCTTCGCCCCGCTCAGGAGCGATGCCATGCGCATCCACCACCTGCAGCTCAAGGGCTCGCACAACAGCTATCATCGCGCGCCGCGCCTTTCCCTGGCTCGCCAGTGGCGCTACACGCACGCTCCCTTGGAGGTGCAGTTATCGACTCAAGGGGTACGCCAAATCGAGCTCGACGTGCGCTACGACCGCGGTCAGGTCGTGGTGGGGCACCTGCCCCTCGTCGATGGACGCAGCACTTGTCGCAGCCTGCGTCGCTGCCTCGCGACCCTGAAGAAGTGGTCACGGACACACCCAGCCCATGTGCCCGTGTTCGTGTTCATCGAGCCCAAGGAAGACCTGGCTCCCTCCGGCCTAGACGGCAAGATGCACGTGATCGAGCACGACATCCGCTCGGTGTTCACGCGCGACCAGCTGCTCGTGCCCGACGACGTCGCGAGCGACCCAACATCGCTGCAGCGCTCGGTCGCAGAGACGGGCTGGCCAACCCTGCACGAGAGTCGCGGGCGCTTCGCGTTCGTGCTGTTTGGGCCCGCAAAGCACCGACACGCCTACGCCAAGGGTCGCCCTGCCCTCCACGGGCGCACGATGTTCGTGGCCTCCGAGCCCCAACGCCCCGAGAGCGCCATCATCAATCTCGACGATCCGCTCGCCTCACGCCGCATGATCGAGGCCGCCGTGCGGCGCGGCCTGCTCGTGCGCACACGGGCCGACGCGCGCCTCGTACAAGACCCCGCGCGAAGGAACGCTGCCCTGTCGAGTGGCGCCCACTTCGTCGCGACTGACTTTCCGAGCCTTGCCGGCTCGTGGGTCGACCTCGGCGACATCGCCCCCGTGCGCTGCAATCCGATCTCCGCGCCCGAAACCTGCCACGGTCAGGACATCGCAGAGATCGAACACCGCATGTGGGCTCACCTCACCAACGGCCGGTGAGGCGCGAGATGAAGTCCTGCGGGTAGCCGAGGACGGGGTTGCTCGCGGCATCGAGCTGCGCGAGAAGCTCCGTGTCGAGCTTGAGATCGAGCGCGCGCAGATTGTCTTCGAGTTGCTGCAGCGAACGAGCGCCGATGATCGGCGCGGTGACATGGGGCTTCTGAAGCAGCCAGGCCAGCGCCACCTGCGCGGGCGTGGCATCGATCTTCTGGGCCACCTCGATCAGGGCCTCCACGATGGCGTAGTTGCGCTCGCTGCCGAAGCGGTCGAGGGCGCTTTGCCAGCGGGCGAGACGCGTTCCGGCGGGCGGGGGCTGCCCCTTTCTGAACTTGCCGCTGAGGAAACCTCCCGCAAGGGGTGACCAGGGCAGGATGCCTAGGCCGTGCTGAGCGCAAGCCGGGATGAGCTCGAGCTCGAGCTCGCGGTTGATCAGATTGTAGAGCGCCTGCAGGGTCACGAACTTGGCGCGCTTTTGGTCCTTGCTGGTCCAGAGGCTGTCGACCAGACGATAGGCAGCGTAGTTGCTGGCGCCGATGTAGACGACCTTGCCCTGCGTCACGAGGTCGTCGAGCGCGCGCAGCGTCTCCTCCTCGGGCGTGTCGAGATCCTGCATGTGAATCTGGTAGAGGTCGATGCGATCGGTCTGTAACCGACGCAAGCTCTCCTCGACCGCACGCATGATGTGAAGCCGCGACGCTCCCGAGCCGTTTGGACGCGGCTGCATCGTGAATCGGAACTTGGTGGCCAGCACGATCTTGTCGCGCTGGATGCGGTCTTTCATCCACTTGCCCACCACGCGCTCGGACAACCCCTCCTGGCCGTACACGTTGGCGGTGTCGATGAAGTTGATCCCTGCCTCGAGGGCGCGGTCCATGATCGCAAAGGCGGTGGCTTCGTCGCAGCCCACCTGATGCATCATCGACTTTTCGTCGGCCTCGCCGAACGTCATCGCTCCGAGGCACAACGCACTGACCCTGGCCCCTGTGTGGCCCAATCGTCGGTATTCCATGCGGCGCATTGGACGCGGGATGCAGGCCCTCGTCAAGCCTCTCTCAGCGCTGCCGGAGCTCGTATCGCCGCACGATGGCGTAGAGCTCGCGTGCGGCGCGCACAAAGTCGGCGCGCGTCAGCTTGGAGCCCGCCACGTCGATCCAGCGCATGAGCGGCAGCTCGACGATGTGCTCGCGCGTGCGCGCGCTGCCGAGCTCTTGCAGGATGCGCGCGAGCAGCTCGACGTCGAAGATCCAGCGCGAAACGAAGGGCTCTTCGAAGGCGCGACGCACGGTGGGCGTGTTGCGAAAGAGCTTGGCGCCACACTGGGTGTCGTAGACCGAGAGCCCGAGCGCAGCCGCCGCAACCGTAGCGAATACACGTCCCAAATAGTGACGGGAGAGCTTGCGCTCGATCTCTCTACCGAGCAGCTGCACGCGCGAACCGAGCACCAAAAAGCAGCTCTCTCGCTGCTGCAGAACCTCGATGAAACGGGTGATCTCCTCGAGCGGTGTCGCCAGATCCGCGTCCCAGTATCCGACGAAGTCGTAGCCCTCAGCGAGGGCACGTCTCACGCCGAGCCGAACGGCCTCCGCTTTGCCCACGTTCTCGGGCAGGCTGACGAAGCCGAGCCGCGCAGGCAGGGCCCGGCACAGGCCCTCGAGCACCACCGGGGTAGCGTCGCGACTGCCGTCGTCGACGAACCAAAAACACAGCTCCTCGTGGTCGTGCGCGAAGGCCGAGAAGGCCGCCGTGTTCAGGCGCTCGGCCTCGTTGAAGCAGGGGACCACGATACACGTGCGGGCAGACACGCCGCCCAGCATAGCGCTCTCGGCACGATGCGCCCTCACGAGACTCGAGGGCAAGGCCGGTCAGTCGAGGCCGAAGGCCTGCGCGATGGCGGCGGCGGGCATGGCGCCACTCGTGCGCTTGGTCTCGCGGCCAGCCTGAAACAACACGAGCGTGGGGATGCCGCGAATCCCGAAGCGCCCCGCGATCTCGGGCAAAGCCTCCGTGTCGACCTTGGCGATCACGGCGCGTCCCTCGAGCTTGTGCGCGAGCTTCTCGAGCTCCGGCGCGACCGTGCGACAAGGACCGCACCAGGCCGCCCAGAAGTCGACCAACACGGGGAGCGGCGATCGGGAGGTCAGCTCCTCGAAGTCGCTCGCTGAACCCACGGCGTAGGGCGTTTCGAATGGGGATAGGGGTGTCTTGCAGCGGCCGCAGCGCGAGGTGTCTGCGACCCGCTCAGCCGGCACGCGATTCCCTACGCCGCAACGAGGACAGCTGACGATCACGATCGACCTCCCTGTTCGAGGCCAAGCTAACCAGCCCCCACCGCGGCACAAGGGCCCGAAAAACGGCGTTCAGGAGGTCGCGGTTGATGCAGGGGCCGGCGAGTGGCATGCAGAGTGAGCGAAAGCTCTTCTAAGACGAGGTGTTTCATGCGCATGGGCGAGCCAATCGATGCCCGACTTCCCTGGGTGCGACGCATCCACGACCTCGACGAGGCGCGCGCGCTGACGAGCCACGGCCCGCAGCTCCGGACGCTCGTCGATGCGGGTCGAAAGCTCGGCGATGACCTCAGGTCCGGACCGCGCGTGGTGTCGGTACGCACGCTGCCTCTCACGACCCTCGTCTACCCGACGAAGTACGCGTTCGCGTCGGCCTGTCGCGTCCCCATGCCCTTCGTCGTGATGACCCACCGGGCCCTGCTGATTCAAGTGCGCGCCGAGGGAGAGCTCAAGAACATCCTCTTCAACCCGTCGAACTTCGAGACCTCGATCGAAGCGCCCTTTTTTCGCAAACTGGCCGATCAGTACGGTGAGTGGCTCGCCAAGAACGTGCTCACGAAGCGCTACGGCACGGTGGAAGAGCAGCTCGCGAAGCTCGGCATCACACCGGCCGACATCGATCTGATCGCTTTCGACCATTTCCACGTGCAAGACCTCAGGCCCTTGCTCGGTGTCACAGGCATGCCGGGTGTGGCCGACAGGCAGGGCATCTATCCGCGCGCGAAGCTGCTCGCGCCACGCTGCGAGTGGCTCGACTGGGACGACCTCCACCCCTTCCAGCGCGCTTGGTTCGTCCACGACGGAAAGCGCGGGGTGCCCGACGACCGCGTCGTGCTCACCGACACAGACCTCAGTCTCGGCGATGGCTGCCTCTTGCTCAGAACGCCCGGTCACACGAGTGGCAATCAGACCCTGTTCGCCCACACCCAGAGCGGCGTCTTCGGTTGCAGCGAAAACGGCACCTGCGCCGACAACTGGGCGCCGCTCGAATCGCGCATCCCAGGGCTGCGCGAGGTCGCGAAGGTGCAGGAGCTGGAGGTCATCCTGAACTCGAACACGCCAGAGTCGGGCGCGAGCCAGTACAGCTCGATGATGCTCGAGCGCGCGCTGGTCGATCGCAGCGCGGACAACCCCGCCTTCTTTCAGATGTTCTCCTCGAGCGAGGTCACGCCGTCGCCGCTTTCGCTCGGCATCCGACCGACCCATCTGCTCAAGGAACGCACGAGTGGGCAGCTCGTGTTCGGGCAGAGCCTGCCGCGACAGGCCGCAGCAGAATGAGCGCGAAGAGCCTCGTGCTCGCGTCGAGCTCGCCCTATCGCCGCGCCCAGCTCTCGCAGCTCGGCGTGCCTTTCAGCGCGCAGTCGCCCGGCGTGGATGAGGACGCATTCAAGGCCCTTTCGTCCGAGCCGAGCGCGACGGCGCTCAGCCTCGCCGAGCACAAAGCCCGCGACGTCGCTCGGCGCTACCCTGAGAGCCACGTGCTCGGCGCAGACCAACTGGTCGATCTCTCAGGCGAGATCCTTGGCAAGCCCAAGAGCTTCGAGGGTGCCGTCGCCCAACTCATGCGGCTCGAGGGCCGGGCACATCGCCTGCTCACCGCCATCGCCCTGGTGGGCCCGGGCGGGGGCGTGCACACCCACTTGGAGGTGCACACCCTGCACATGCGCCGCCTGAGCCGCAGCGAGATCGAACGCTACGTGACCCGCGACGAGCCCCTCGACTGCGCGGGGAGCTACAAGATCGAGTGCGCCGGTATTGCGCTTTTCGAGCGCATCGAGGGCCATGACTTCACCGCCATCGTAGGCCTGCCGCTGCTCGCCCTGACGTCCATGCTTCGTGCCCTAGGTTTCGCCATTCCTTGAAAATGTGCCCGGGTCCACACGCTATCCAGGATGTGATCCTGGCGATGACCGGCCGGGAAGCGGTAGACTGAGAGGGCTCATGATGGACACGCAGGAAGGGCTCAGGATCGTCTACCTGGACGACAGCGAGGTACAGCTACGCGACGTGGCTCGCGCGCTGCACGGCGCAGGGCACACGGTGCACATGGCCGACAGCATCACGCTGGCCGGAAGGCACATCGCGACGACTGACCTCGTCATCATCGACTTTCACATGCCGGGCCTGAACGGTGCCGAGTCGCTGCCGCTCTTGCGCAAGCACGTGCCGCACGGCGAGGTCGTGCTGTTCTACCTGTACACGAGTGATCGCAACGTCGCGACTGCCTACAAGAGCCACGGCTTCGATGGCGCGTTCACCGGCAAGGGCAACACCGATGAGTTGGTCCGTCAGGTGGATGCCGCTCGGCGCATGCTCAAGCTGAAGCGATTTCGTCAGGATCGCAGCAACGCGGGCTGATGGGTCCGACGCGCGCTTTTCGACTCGAGCACCCCTCTGCTGCGATGACCTTACCGTGTCGGATGGTATGTGACGTCATCGCATTCGCCCCTTCCGAACTTGCGATCCACGTCTGAAATCTCAGTCTGTGCTCAGCTCGCGATGGCACGATCGATCGCATGAGGGAGCGCAAGAGAACTGCAATTATTGGCGCGGGGGCTTCTGGACTGGCGACAGCCAGGGCGCTCCGTAAGTTGGGCCACAACGACGTGGTCGTATTGGAAGCTGCGTCGAGCGTTGGGGGTAAGTGCTCGACGATGAGCTATCGGGGGCGCACGTACGAGCTCGGCGCCGCCATCCTGACACCTGCGTACAAGCGGGTTCGCGAGATCATGGCCGAGCACCACGTGCCCTGGAAGCTGCGCGCGAGCGCGCACTTCCTCGAGTCGAATCGCACGCGTTTGTCGCCACGGATGTTCGTGCCACCGGTGCTTTCGTGGCGCGATGCCATGCGCGTGCCAGGCGATGCCTTACGGGTGTTGATGACCCAGGTTCGCGGGCAATATTCGCGCTTCCCGCGCCTCGATGCCGTGCCGACGAGCTGGTATCAGCCCTTCACGCACTGGGCGCGTCAGCACGACGTCGAGCCGCTGCTCGAGATGGTGCGGCCGTGGGCCACTGCGTTTGGCTATGGCTTCATGGACGAGGTGCCAGCCGCCTACATGCTCAACTACATGTGCGTCCTGGGTCCGTCACTCGAGCTGCACGAGACCGGCTTCACGGGTCTGTGGCAGCGCGTTGCGGACGAATACGACGTGCGACTCGGCACCGAGGTGCGCACGGTGACGCGCACGGGCGAGGGCGTCAGCATCGAGACCAACCTCGGCAGCTTCGACGTCGACGAGCTGGTGATCGCCTGCCCACTCGAGAACGCGGCCAAGTTCCTCGACGCGAGCGAAGAGGAGAAGTCGTTGTTCTCCGAGGTTCGATACATGGACTACCAGGTGATCGCCGCCAACACGCGCGGCATGCCGACGCCGGCCTACGTCTTCTTGGGCGACAACTACACGCGCGCTCGCGCCGGCAAGCCCGTGTTCTACTACAGGCGCTACGCCGACACCGGCGTGACCACGTTCTACAGCTACCGCGGCGAGGGCGGCCTCGATGGCGCCGAGCGCGAGGTCACGGCGCTGGTCGAGGGGCTCGGCGGTAAGGTCACCGAGATCCTCGCGCGGCGTGAGTATCGATACTTCCCGCACGTGTCGAGCGAGGGCCTGGCGCGCGGCTTCTACCCGCGCATGGAGGCCCTGCAGGGCAAGAGCCGCACCTTCTATGCCGGCGAGGTGATGGCCTTCTCCTGCGTCGAGCCAGTCGTCGCCTACGCCGAGCAGCTCGCGGAGCGCGTGGTGGGCGTCTCGGATGCACGACCCGAAGACCTGCCGTGGCCGGGCGTCGCCAACGACGTGATTCGGCGACTCGTGCGCCGCAGCGCCTGAGGCAGTGGTTGCGTGTAACGGCGCCCACGTCTGAGCGTCGAAGCTACTGGCGGGAATGACCCCGCAGGGACATATTGCACGCGACCATTTCCCAGGCGGCTCCGCATGTGGCGCTCTCCCCTCACCGTCGTCTTTCTGACGGTGTTCCTCGATGTGTTCGGCTTCGGCATCGTGCTGCCGTCGCTGCCCTTCTTCGTGATCGATCGCGTAGGGGAGCACGGTGGCTGGATAGGCGGGCTCGTCGCCAGCTACTCCATCGCGCAGTTTCTCGGGGCGCCGGTGCTCGGCCGCCTCTCCGACCGACATGGGCGCCGTCCCGTGTTGATCTTCAGTCTGCTCGGCTCGGCCGTCGCGCTCGTCGCCACCGCCTACGCCGACTCGCTCTTCACGTTGCTGCTTGCGCGCGCCGTCGGCGGCCTGTTTGCAGGGAGCATCGGAGCCGCGCAGGCCTACGTGGCGGACGTCACCACCCAGGAAAACCGCGCCAAGTACATGGGCCTGCTGGGCGCCTCGATCGGCACGGGCTTCGTGTTCGGCCCGGTCGCGGGCTCTGCCCTGGTCAAGTTCGCCGACTACGGCTTTCAGGGCGCAGCGCTACTCGCCGCGGCCTTGTCGTTCGCCAACATGGTCCTTGCGATCTTCACCCTGAAGGAGTCTCTGCCCCAGGGCATCCGGAGCAACGTGACGCGCGCGCGTTTGTCGCTCGGCCATCTGAAGAGCGCGTTGCAGAAGCCCAACGTGGGGCTCGTGCTCTCTGCATCGGCCCTGTGCATGCTCGGCTTCGTGGCGATGGAGACCACCTTCCCCCTGCTGGGCAAGCAGAAGGTGGGCCTCGGGCCTAGCGAGCTCGGCATGGTGTTCGGCTTCGTCGGCGTGATGATGGTGATCGTGCAGGGCGGGCTCACCGGTCCGCTCACGCGGCGCTTCGGCGAGCGCTCGCTGTCGATGGCCGGCTGCGCGTTCATGGGCCTAGCCCTGCTCCTGTTGCCGCAGATCCGCAGCACGGGCGAGATGTTCGGCGCGGTGGCCATCCTCGCGCTCGGCTCGGGGCTGTCGACGCCGGCCATGAGCACACTGCTGTCGCGCATCACCTCGCAAGACGACCAGGGCGGCGTGATGGGCGTGAATCAATCGCTCGGCGCCCTGTCTCGCGCCGTGGGCCCGCTCGTGGCAGGGCCGCTCTACGACCTCGATCCCATGGCCACCTACGGCCTCGCAGCCGTGCTGATGGCCATCAGCGTCGCGCTGATTCGCCCCGTCGTTCAACCCCTCGGCGAGCCGCCCCCCGCTCCCTCCGATCTCGGGCTTGCCGCGTGAGGACGCGCCCCCGGGTCTGAGCCGCGCACGACACGACGAGCGGCCGATCGGGCTATAGTCGCGCGCATGCATCCGCTCGCAGGCAAGCCCGCACCCAGAGAGCTTCTCATCTCCGTCCCACGGCTCGTCACGGCCTACTTCAGCGCCGAGCCGCGGCCTGAGATCGCGGCCGAACGCGTCGCCTTTGGCACCTCGGGCCACCGCGGCTCGTCACTCACCCAAAGCTTCAACGAGGCTCACATCCTCGCCGTGAGCCAGGCGGTGTGCGACTACCGCCGTCGCGAGGGGATCGACGGGCCCTTGTATCTCGGCATCGACACCCACGCGCTGAGTGAGCCCGCGCTCGAGACGACCCTGAGCGTGCTCGCAGAAAACGGTGTCACCGTGCGCGTCGACGCGGGGCGCGGGTACACGCCCACGCCCGTGATCTCCCACGCCATCCTCCGACACAACCGCGGTAAGAGCAGTGGCCTCGCCGATGGCATCGTGCTCACGCCCTCCCACAACCCTCCCGGCGACGGTGGCTTCAAGTACAACCCGCCGCACGGCGGCCCGGCCGACACGGACGTGACACGCCAGATCGAGCAGGCAGCCAACGCCTACCTCGTGCAGGGGCTCGCTGGCGTACGACGCGCGCGTGCGAGCAAGGCTTGGAACGCGAGTACCACGGAGCGCTACGACTACGTGTCGAGCTACGTTGCAGACCTCGATTCGGTGATCGACATGCAGGCCATCAGCGACTCGAAGCTCGCGCTCGGCGTCGATCCACTCGGCGGCGCGGGTCTCGGCTATTGGGGGCCCATCGCCGAGCGCTATGGGCTCAATCTGACAGTCGTCAACGGCTATGCCGACCCCACTTTCGCGGCCGTGCGCCTCGATCACGACGGCAAGATCCGCATGGACTGCTCGTCTGCCTCGGCGATGGCCGGCATCTTCGAGCTCTAGGACCGTTTCGACATCGCGTTTGGCAACGACGCCGATGTGGACCGCCATGGCATCGTCACGAAGAGCCAAGGCCTGTTGAATCCCAATCACTACCTGGCCGTGGCCATCGATTACCTCGCACGGCACAGGCAGGGCTTTCCAAGCGCAGCGGCCGTGGGTAAGACGCTCGTCTCGAGCAGCATGATCGATCGCGTGGCCCGGGGCTGCGACAAGCGCGTGGTGGAAGTGCCGGTGGGCTTCAAGTGGTTCGTCGAGGGGCTGAGGAACGGGAGCCTGTTCTTCGGGGGCGAGGAGAGCGCGGGCGCCTCGTTCCTGCGTCGCGATGGGCATGTGTGGTCGACCGACAAGGACGGCATCATCATGAACCTGCTCGCCGCGGAGATCTGCGCCGTGACTGGCAAGGATCCCGCAGAGCACTACCGCGACCTGACCCAGATCCACGGCGCGCCCTGCTACGCGCGTCGCGACGTGGCGACGACCCGCGAGCAGAAGGCCGTGCTGGGGAAGCTCAGCCCAGAGAGTCTCGGCATCACCGAGCTCGCTGGCGATCCTGTAGAGAGCGCGCTGACCAAGGCACCCGGCAACGGCGCAAGCATCGGTGGGCTGAAGGTGACGACCGCGCGCGGCTGGTTTGCGGCGCGTCCCTCGGGCACCGAGGACGTGTACAAGATCTATGCGGAGAGCTTCGTCGATGAAGCCCACCTCGCACGCATCCAACGAGAGGCCGAACAGATCGTCGACCGCGCGCTCTCTGCCTAACGCGCTGCGTCTCGCAGCATGGCTTCGAGCGCCTCGCGCACCGGTTGCACGAGCGGAGGAGCGAGCGGTACCTCCAGGCAGTGACGGCACAGCCGCGCGCGCAGGGTCAGGTCGCCGGCGAGGGGCGAAAGCTCCTCTGCGAGATCGAGGGGAGGCTTTTTCCACACGCCGAAACAGCTCTTCAACGACGCAGGCAGCGCGCCGCGCTCGACGCCGCAGTACACGGCAAAAGCCACCTGGGCCCCGAGAGCGGGGCGCCCATCGGCGCGCGGTCGTGGCAGCTCGAGCACCGAAAGCACCGTGTCCTCGAGCACAGCCTCCATCGACTGGCCGTGCAGCACAAAGAGCTCGCTCAAGTACAGATCGGTGAGCAGGACCTCCCAGCCGAAGGGGAAGCGGTCGTCGTCATCCGTGAGCTCGAGCACGCGATCGACGTCGATCGCGAAAGCCGCCGCATGCACGTACACGGCGCCGTGCTTCTGCGCGAGGGCCCGATCCATGATGGTTTCACGGCCGAGCTTGCTGTCGGCGGGGGAGATGAGATTCAGGCGCTTGGACTTGGCCACCGCTCCCGAGTGTATATTCCCAGAGCAAGGCTAGCCATGGATGAGCTCGAGCTTCGACGCAGCGACGACGCGGTGGTCGTGAAGGTGCACGTGACCCCACGCGCATCCCGCAGCGCGGTCAAGGGCATCCACGGCGGCCGGTTGAAGGTGACCCTCGATGCGCCTCCGGTGGACGGAGCCGCAAACGAAGCGCTGATCGCCCTGTTCTCGAAGCTGCTCTCCGTGCCGAAGCGCGATGTCCGCATCCTGCACGGTGACACGAGCCGACAGAAGACTCTGGCTGTGCGAGGCGTCGACGAGGCCGACATCCGCGCGCTCGCGAACGCGCGCTGACCGCCCCCGAAGCTGAGCCGTGCGTGCTAGACAGAAGCCGCCATGGGCTTCGACCTCTCGATCATCATGCTGCTGGCGCTGCTGAACGGCTTCTTCTCCGGCGCCGAGATCGCGATTCTCTCGGTGCGCAAGACGCGCCTCAAGGAGCTCTCGCAGCAAGGCAATCGTGCCGCACGCGCGGTGCTCCGTCTGCGTCACAACCCCGAGCGGTTCTTGGCGACGGTGCAGGTGGGTATCACGGTGGTGGGAGCGACCGCCGCTGCGTTTGGCGGCTCGACCCTCGAGGAGCCGCTCACGGCCTGGCTCGAAGCACGAGGGGCGGGCAGCGCTGCCGGCGAGCTCGCGCTCGTGATCGTGGTGGCGCTGGTGTCTTCGCTCTCGATCGTGATCGGCGAGCTCGTCCCAAAATCACTCGCCCTACGCTCCGCCGAGACCACGAGCCTCGTCGTCGGCCCACCCCTCGAGCTGCTGTCCTCCGTGGCGCGGCCTGTCGTGTGGGCACTGACGCGCGCGTCGAACTTGGTGTTGTCGATCTTTCGCGACGAAACGACCTTCAGCGAAACCAGGCTCTCCAAGGAAGAGCTGCAGCAACTCGTCGAAGAGGCGGCCGAGAGTGGCTCTCTGCATCCTGGCGCAGGCGCCATCGCCTCGCGCGCCATCGACCTGGCCGAGCTGCCCGTCGCCGCGCTCACCATCCCGCGCCACCTGGTGACCACGCTGCGCGTCGACGGAAGTCGGGACGAGGTGTGGTCGGTGATCAAAGCGCGACCGCACTCGCGCTACCCAGTGGTGGAGCGCGATCTCGACAGCGTGTGCGGCTATGTCACCTCGCGCGAGCTGATTCAGCAGATCGTGGAAAAAGGCGTCACCGATCTCGGCGCCATCTTGCGGGAGATCCCCGTGTACTTCGAGAAGAAGCCCGCCGTCGAGGTGCTGCGCGCGCTGCAGGCGAGCAGCACCCAGATTGCCCTGATCGTCGATGATCACGGCATGCCGGGTGGCATCGTCACCATCGAAGACATCGCCGAAGAGCTGCTCGGGGAGATCCTCGAAGAGCACGAGGAGCCGCCCGAGTGGATGCGCGTCGAGGCAGAGGAGCGGGTGCTCGTGCGAGCCGATGCCTTGGTACACGAGCTCAATCGCGAGCTCGATCTCGATCTTCCGGAGAGCTCCGACTACGCCACGCTGGGCGGATTACTCATGCATTCGAGCGGCTCCATCCTGCAAAAGGGCGAGCGCGTGAGGCTCGCCGGCAACGTGGAGGCCGAGGTCGTCGAGGCCACGAAGCGACAGGTAAAGCGCGTGCGTTTGCACCTGCCCGCCGCGCTCGAAGACGAGCGCTGAGGGTGCTCGCCGTAGCTTTCGTCGGATGTGCACCGTGTGTACCCTACGCTCATGCATCGGGTGGAGCTGCGCTACTTCGCGTGTCGAGGTCGAGGTCAGGCCTTGAGATATGCGCTCGCCGAACGCTACCCCGGCTACTTGGACGAGCGCGTCTCGGTCGCAGACGTTCCGGAGGGCTGGGCGCAGAAGCGCAGCGATCGCAACTTCAGCGGCCCCTTCGGCACCCTGCCCGTGCTCGTGTTCGACGTCACCGAGGTGGCGCAGACGCTCGTGATCGCCGACTACCTGGCACGGCGCGGCGGTGATTATCCCGAGCAAGACGACAGGCCGCGCCTCGTGCAACAGATGGCGTTGACCTGTGCCTACACCGAGCTCATCGAGCCCTACGGACAGTTGTTCTCGGTGCGTAGCAGTGAAGGGCCCGGCTTTGAGCGTCGCGTCGCGCAACAGGCCCAGCGCAGCCGCGAGCGCATCGAGCAGCTCGAACGGCTCTTGCCGCTGACGAGCCCCTATTTCGCCGGGCTATGGCCTGGGATGGCCGACTTCTTCGTATTCGAGGCGATTCGCGAAGCCCACAGCGTGTTCGGGCGCTACGAGCACCACCTGCTCGCACATGCGCCACGCTTACGCGCCCTGTGCCACACCATCGAGCACATGCCGCGAGTTCGAGAGGAGATCGCACGCGCACCCCACAGCCTCACGGGCAGCCCGCGCGAGCCCGAGATCCGCGAGGCCATCGACAGGCTCGGCATGCTTCGCGACTGATGTCCTCCAAACCGCTGTCACGCTCACAAGGAGGAGGCCCGCCAACGAGAAAGGCGGGGCAGGCCTTCATCATTCCAAGCGGGCGCTGTGACTCACCTAGAGTTATCGCCCCGGGGGAACGGAGCATCCCTATTGGAGGTTCACGTGGGATCGAAGACGAGAGTCCTAATCTGTGCGACCGCGCTCATCTGCGGTTGCGAAGACGCCTCCGAAAGCTCCACAGGAGGCTCCGGCCGCGATTCATCCGCGAGAACCGGGGCCGGGGTGAAGGGAAGCTCGCGCGCGCTCTTTGGCGCGCAACGCCTTCCTGGCGCGTCGATAGCGTGCTTCTACACGGAGGAAGACGCGACACAGCCAGCCGCAGCCATCGAGCATCGACTGGAGATCACCGAGGGCAGCGAATCTTTGCACGCGCGCTTGACGCTCGATCCACGCTTCGTCGACAACACCTATGGCGAGAACGCTATCGGCTGGAACGTGGAGGAGAAGGGTAAGGGCGGAAAGGCTCGCGAGCTCAAGCAGCTGGTCGGCAGCGATCACGCGACCTTACGCATGCTCGACAAGAATGCGAACACCGCGCTCGAGATCAAAGTCGACTACATCTCTGAGGCCGAGGATGCCCCGTCCGGATACCGAAGCCTGGGTGTGCTGGGTGGCGATGGCGAGATGGTGACAGGCGATGCCAACCGGGTGCTCGCCGCGTCGACGTCGCTCGATCGCAACTTCAACGAGCTCGGTTACCAGGACTACTTCGTCGCGTCGCCTGCCACCGACGCCGACTACACGCCCAACCCTGCGGCGCCCGACTGGGAGTTTCACGTGGCGTACGACGTATGGGTCGACCTGAAGGCGTTCGACACCGGCTTCGGCGATGCGCACGTCGACTTCATCCACGCGTCGCCGTCGAAGACGGGCGAGAATACCGTCACCGTCACGCGCGACCGCTGCCCACCCGACTGGGAGTGCGAAATGGACGGGAGTTGTGGCGAGGAGCCACCCCCAGGCGAATGCCAGTCCGATGCGGACTGCGCCGACGACGAGCTGTGCTGGGCGTTCGAGTGCGAGCCCGTAGTGCTGCAGTGAGAAGGCTATTCAGGAGTCGCGACCATGGCCAAGCGTATGAGATCGATGCTCGCTCCGCTCTTTGCTCTTCTGCGACACGGTGGTCCCGCGCCACACGACTCGGGTGTGTCCGCGGGCGCGAGCGATCCCGACGCGTCGGGGTTGTTGCTCGTCGACGATCTCACGCCCGAGCACGAACGCGGCGACTGGTGAATCAGATCACCACGGGAGAACAGTCTTCGTCTTCCTTGTCGGTCAGACCGTCGCAGTCGTCGTCGACCTTGTTGTCGCAAATCTCCGACGCTTCGCAAGCGCAACCGTCATCGACGGTTCCGTCGCAGTCGTCATCGCTCGAGTTCCCGCAGATCTCGGGCTGCGGCGTGCAGCACTGCTCATCCACGGTGCCGTCGCAGTCGTTGTCGATGTTGTCGCAGATCTCGATGCCAGGCGCGCACGCTTGGTCGGCATCGAGTGCCCAAAAGGCACGATGGTTGTTCTCTTCGAGCTGCTGAAACGGCATCCAGAAGGCCGAAAAGCTCGGATCTGATGCGCCGCCGATCTGATCGACGTCCACCGCGGCTCCCCAGATCTGGTCGCGAGCTTGCCCGACGAGCACATCTCCATAGTTGCGAAGGCTCGAGAAGGCGAGCCAGTAAGTGCGGTCGGTCGTGCTGGGAGCCCAGGTCGGCATGGTGTTGCCAATGTCGAGCACCCCATCCTGGTCCGCGACGCGCTGATTGAGTCGCGTCAAAGGCTGCGGCTTCGCGCTTCCGTCGGCCGGCATCAAGAAGATCTGAGCTTTGGGGTTGTCCTTCGACTTACCGACCGTGCGCACGAAGGCGATGGTCTGACTGTCTGGCGCGAACATGGGAAAGGACAGCGTGTCGTCAGCCTTGGCGCTCGGCAGGATGATCTCTGGAGCGCCAAATTCATCATTCGCCCGCACACTCATGCGCGCGAGGCTCGTGGCCGTCACGGACCGATTACCCATCCTTCCGGCGCCAACTGACATCACGATCCATCTGCCATCGGGCGACCAATCGGGAAACGTGGCCAGCATGTCCTTCGGCAGCGAGATGTCGCGAATGAGCCTGCCCTTCTCGGCATCGAGCAGCGAAAGCTTGCCTTTGCTCGCATAGAGCAGCCGCGTGGCACCTGGATTGTACGTACCCCAGCCGTAGGAGGGCCCGATGTCGGCCTTGGCGGCGGGAATCTCGAGCGTCGCGTCCGGAATGCTCAGCTGGCGCAGGGTCTCGCCGTCATAGCCGACCGCGAGCCTGCGCCCATCGCGAGAGACCGTGTGACAGGCAACGCAGGTCGTGTCGCCCGTCGGAAAGAACTTGGAGGCGCTCCCCGAGTCGAGGGAGGCGCGCATCACTCCCTGAGCGCCCGTCGACCAGTAGTAGACGGCGCCCTGCACCTCGGACTTGGAGAAGTGGAGCGTCAGGGCGCGCGAGCGGTGCACGACGGTTGGGCTGAGCAGCGAGGTCGCACGGACGCTGAAGGAGAGTGACTTACCTGCGTGAGTCTTCGAGAGAAGACGCCACAGCTTTGCGTCGGTCTCGTGGCTGTTTCTGCGCGTGTACACACGAATCGTGGCGAGGTCGCTCTCGAAACGCAGCTCGAAGGCACTGAGCTCGCTCGCGGCACGCCATTGGTGCAGCACACGGCGCAGGTTCTGCGGAAACATGGTCTCGTCGCTCGGGTACACCACCCGCAAGGCGGCTGTATCGCCGAGCACGTCGGACGTCCGATCGCTTGGAAACAACGTCGCTATCGCGGAGGGCGTACCCGCCGCGATCAGCGTCACGTCGAGCAGAAAGCGAACCTCCGCAGTCGCGGTGATGTTCTCGGCGCGCGCCACGGCCTGGGTGGTGCCGCCTACGGACGCCGAGGTGACCACGCCGCCCTGTGCGGAGCCGAGCCGTGCATCGGCGAGTGACCAGCCCACCTCGGCTGTGACGTCGCGTTCGCCTGAAGCGAAGGTGCCAATGGCCTTCAGGGGCGCCATCTCCGGGGGTGCCGCGCCGTCATCGGTGATGGTGAGCTCGGTAGGCTCTAGGCGCAGCGCGAGCAGGCCGGGAAGCGGAGGGGAAGGATCGTCTACCCCCGCGTCGCCCGCGGCAGCTTGACCATCACCCAGCCAGCCCCCATCCATCGTCGACGCGGTCGCGTCCGGCCGAGATGCGCTTCGATCGAGTAACTCCACCGTCGGGCCACTGCACCCAACCCACAGCAGCCCGGACAGCGCCCAGAATGCCAGAGCTCGCGAGCGGCGACCGCTCATCAGTCATTCCCAGGTCTGACGAGCCTCTGAGCAGCGTTGGCTTGGGGGGTGTTCGGATACTCTCGTAGCAGCGCCTGCGCAGCCTGCAGCGCCTCTGCCTTGCGGCCCACACTCTGAAGTGCCTGCACTTCCAACCATGAGGCTTCCGCGCCGAGCACGCCCTTGCTGCGACGCTGCTTGCGACCCTCGAGGGCGGACAAAGCTCCCCCCGCCGAGCCCTGCGACAACTCGAGACGGGCGAGGCGCACCCAAGCAGCCTCTCCGGCGGCGCCGGGGTCTTCGGCCGCGGCTCGAAATGCCGTGCGGGCAGCTTCCCGATCGCCCTTGCGCCACAGGCTCTCCGCCTGGGCGAGCAGCGCTGACGCGGAGGGCCTGTCTGCCTCGCCCTCGACGACGCTTGGGCCTGTCGCAATCGGTGAGCGGAGCTTGGGCGTTGCAGCCTGGGCCGGCTCGGTGATGACGATCTCGTCCAGCTCCACGGGGACCCTGGTCGGCGCTCTGAGCGCGTCGCGCAGGGCTTCTTGCTCCTCGCTCGACAGGGACTCCCGTGCGAGCGGCCCGGCTCCGATCGTGAGCCTCTGGCCAGCGTTCACCTTCTCGGCACCATCCGCGAGGCGCTTCACCACCACCCCGCCCTCGACCACGCTGACGGTCGTGGCCGCCGCCGCGCTCGAGACACGGAACAGGGTCCCGGTCACCTGGACCTGACCATGGGGCGTATCGACGGACAGGGCGCCACCTCCGAGATCGGGTGCACTCAACGTGAGTGTGCCTCGAGTCAACCGAAGCCGCGTATTGCAGGCCTCGGCCGAGACGATCGAGAGCTCGCTGTCCAGCGATGCGACCGCGCGCATGCGCGTGCCGATCTCGAGCATCTTGAGCCCCTCGGACTGGCGCTGCACCGGCGTCACCGCCGCATCGGCCACGCAGGCGCGCGGATTGGCATGGGCCACAAGGGCGACCTCGGCTTGCCCGTGCTCCGGCTCTTCCGTGTCGCCCCGAAACATGAACAGCATCGCCGCCGCCGCCGCGACCGCCCCGCCCACGAAGGCACCTCGCAAGAAACGCTGGGCGTTGCCCTGACGCATCAGCGCCGGCGCCTGAGCGACGATGGCGCGCGCAATGGCGTCCCGCTGGGCCTCACTCAAGCCTCCCAGCTGGGCTGGGTCGAGCTGGTCTAGTCCGCAGCGTCGAGGTTCATCCATGGTCATCATCGTCGGCCCCCAAAAGCTCTCGAAGGTAGGGATCCTTGGCTGCGTGGGCACGCAGCTCCTTCTGTGCGTAAAACACCCGCGACCGCGTCGCGGAAAGACTCGCGCCTGTCACATCTGCAATGCTTTGCATGTCCATGCCTTCAAAGGCCCACAGCGCAAAGGCGATACGCTTGTCCGGGCTCAGCTTCTCGAGCACCCGCTGCGACCTGCGGACACGCTCGGTGAGCTCCGTGGAGCGCTCGGGATCGGACGCGCCGGTGGCCGTCTCGGAAGGCATGGGCGAGCGGCGTACCAACCACAGGTTGGGTCGCATGGTGCGTCGGGCGACGTGAACCGTGATGCCCCCCACGAACGTCGAGAACGTGCTCTCGCCGCGAAACGTGGGCAGGGCTCGGCAGAGCTCGAGGAACACCGTCTGCACGAGATCGGGCAGGTCGTTGCGCGGCCCGAGGATGCGCAGGAGCAGGCGCTCGACGCGCGGAATCTCGGCACGCACCAGGCGATTGAGGGCCGCCGGGTCAGCACGCAGAGCGTCCGCGAGCACATCGCTCGGCGCTTCGCTGGACGGACTCACGGCATTGGCGATCACCACAGGACGTGAGTCACGGGACATGCCTTAAATGATGAAGGCAGATCGAGTTTTTTCTCTACTTCCCTCAGCGCAGACGCACGAGAAGCGCGAGCGAGGCCCCGATTCGTAAGGAATCTTCCTCGAGAGCGAGCGCGCCATCGACCAAATAGCGAGCCGGAGAAGTGAGCCAGAGCACATCGATGCCAAAGGTGACCCCCACACGTTCCCACACGTAGTTGCGGAACACCAGGCCACCACCGGCGAAGAGCTGCCGTCGACGTTTCTCGCGTGCGCGCTCCTCCTCGATGCCTTCGGCTTCCACGCTGAGAAAGCCGAGTCCAGGCAACAGATGGGCGCCGAAGCTAGCGCTCCCACGCTCCACGCCGAGGCCGAGTCGCAGGGCGAGGTCTGTCCTACGATACCGAATGCGCCCGCCCTCGCGCGGCAGCGGCTCGGCCACCACACCGTAGGGCATGGCGACGAGCCCGACGTCGGCGAACAGCGATCCGGAGAAGCGATAGAGCACGTCGACGCCCAGCACCGGCCGGAACAGGGCAAGCCCGCGCCGGGGTCCGGCGGCGAGCTCCGCTCCGGCAAAGGCACTCGCTCCCCACACGCGACCGGGCTCAGGCCCCTCGACATCGTCGGCAGTGGGCTTGGGCGTCTCGACGCGGGTCGCCGGCGTGCTCTGCATGAGCTCGATCAGCTCGCTCGCCGCGAGGGCCGCAACATAGGGCGTCTCCGAGAATGTCTTCGGCGCGAGCACGCGGGACAGCGCGGTTCCGTCGGCAGTTCGCATCACGCTGACGGTCGATCTGCCGCTGTCGACCCACAACACGAGCGGCTGAGATAAGGTGCCCGCACCGACGAGCACGGCCACGTCCGTCGACGCCGCATCGAGCTCGACGCGTGTGAGCGACACGCCGAGGCGCTCCACCTCATCGACGACCGTACGATCGAAGTCGCTGGTCGCAATGGCCGCAACTTGGGGTGTTGACGCCAGCTCGTCGGCATGGGCGACGGCACCTGAAACCAACACGAGCATCAAAGCCATGCAGAGAATGTGCGCTGCCCGCGCCACCATCATCGTCACAGTCCACGATTGTGCGCCGCGCGCGCACTTCGATACAACTGCGCGTTCGTCGCGTGGGGTACGAAAGCGCCCCGACACGCCAAGGGGCACGGCGGAAAGGTGCGAGACTGTATTCGCCTCAGAGACGAGCCCAGGCTCACGGCTCGACCGGCACATCCAGCGTGTAGGCCTTGCCCGCTTCCACATCGATGGGAGCCAAGGTCGCTGCGCCATCCCCCCCACCCGACAGGCGGATGAGATGGCGACCCGGCGCGAGGGCGATGCGCACTGGCGTTTCGCCCAGATCGCGACCGTCGATCTGCACCGTCGCCGCGACGCCCGTCGAGCGCACCATCACCGTGCCGACCGGCATGTTGAGCTCGGCGCTCTCGGGCTGCGGCGCCGCATGGGCGAGTGACGCTGCGCGATCGGTGGCGCGCTGTCCGGCGACAGCCTTCGAACGCTCGAGCGCGCGATGCTCGCGCACGGCATCGATCGAGAGCACCGCGCTCGTGACCGTGAGCACAGCGGCCCCAGCCATCCACGCCTTGGCCCACCGGCGAGCAGGTGGAGGCGCCGGTGCGGGCGACGTCGTCGGCACCGATGGTGTGACGACGCTCGTGCGAAGCGTGGCGGGTCTCGCGCTGGGTGTCGCGGGTCTCGTGCTCTGCGTGGCGGGTCTCGTGCTCTGCGTGGCGGGTCTCGTGCTCTGCGTGGCGGGTCTCGTGCTGAAGCGAATCCCGCTTTCGGTACCAAGCCCGCCAGTCGGTGCCCGATAGGAGCCGCTCGTGAGCGACGCGTGCAGCTCCTCGGCCCCGGCGGCCCTTCGCAGCTCGCGGCGCTTGGCCTCGTGCCGCTGACCGAAGAGGCGTTGCATCCACGCCGCCACTTGCGGTGACCCGGCGCTGGCAGAGCTCGACAACTCGATGCCCATCCGCCGTGCGCTCGGGAAGCGCTTGCTCACGTCTCGTGTCACCGACCGCTCGACCACCTGCAGCACCTTCGGTGGCACAGAGGGCACGGCACAGAGTAGCGAGGGCAACGGATCGGCGATCACCGCCCGCATGGTCTCGTTCACGGTGGAACGCTTGAAAAGCCGCTGGCCCGCGACGCCCTCCCACAGCATCACGCCGAGCGACCAGACGTCCGCGCGACGATCGACGTAAGCGCTCTCCATTTGCTCGGGGGCCATGTACGCAAAGCGTCCCTTGAACACGCCGTGCTGAGTCTTGTGCAGCTGAGCGTTGGAACGCGCGATACCGAAGTCGAGCAGGCGCACGCAGCCGTCGTAGCCGATGACGATGTTCTGTGGAGCCATGTCTCGGTGCACGATGCCGAGGTGATTTCCGAGCTCATCGCATGCTTCGTGCGCCGCGTGAAGCCCCTCGCAGGCTTGTATGATCACCTGTGGGATCAGCGTGTGGGCAGCGACCTTACCTTCGTCCGTCGTGTGAAGCGCATCCATCAGGTCAGACAGGGTCTCACCGCACACGTAGTCCATGGCGAGGTAGGGCAAGCCGTCGTCCACACCAAAATCGAGCACGCGACACACGTACGGATGGTGAATCGCGGAGGTGGTGCGCGCCTCGTCGAGAAACATCTCGACGGACGCCTCGTCCGCGATCAGATGGGGCAGCATCACCTTGATGGCAGCGAACTGGACAGCCCCCGTCGGTCCGATGCGGTGGCCGAGATACACGGACGCCATTCCGCCCGTGCCCAAAATGCGCATCAGGCGGAATCCTCCGAGGCTCTCGCGCGGAAGCCCTTCGGAAGAGTTCGACCCGTGTAACGCAGTCTGCATGTCGCCGGCACCTCGCGAAACGTCAGACCTTGATGTCCGTGCGTGGTGCTTCCTTCGGCGTACGCGCGCGCCGCCTCGGGACGCGGAGACTGTGCTTGCGAATCAGGCGGTGGAGGTAGACCCGGTCGAGTCCCGCGAGGCGTGCTGCGCGCGAGACGTTTCCGCCAGCGCGCTCGAGCAGGCCCTGTACGTAGGCGCGTTCGAACGCCCCGAGCGCGCTCTGCCGCGCCTCCTGGTAAGACAGCTCAGCGAGAGGCGCGAGGGCCTGGAGGAGCTCGTCTGAAGGCTGATCCAAGGCGGCCGCGCTCCCCTTGGGCAGGATTCCCGTGATCACGGGACGCTCAAACTCGCTCGCCTCGAGCTCTCGGCTTTCAACTTTGCTTGCTTCAGACATCCTCAAACCTCTTGTGTAGCCCCCACGTTCATGTTCGCGCGGCGCTTTTGCTTCGTGCGCACGCACAGCACACAGACGCGTAGGCTGCGTAGATGCGGGCACCATCAGCGACGCACCGCGCTCAACCCAGCGGAAAGCCGGACCTGAAGGTCACCTCCGGCAACGTCCAAGCAAGGACCCGTGACGGTGGTGGTCACCTTGCCGTGACTCAGGGCCGTCGCTTGCCAACTTCCATCGCGTGCGCTCCCAAGTGATTCGACCTCCGCGTGAAGCAGCGACTCATTCTGAAGCACGCACGCACCCCGCCCTTCACGCGCAAGTGACAACGAGAAGTGCGTTCCATCGTCGTCCAGATCGCCGATTCGATTCGTGAGCGCGAGCTCTGGGGACCAGACCTCGTTGGGACACACGAGCTCATCGCGATTGCAATCGATCTCGACGTCGACAGCGACTCCTCCGAGCGACGCGGTGATGCGCCCGCCACTCGGCGCAAGACGCGTGCGATGCACCTGCTCACCGAGCCGCAATTCGGCGACCAGGTAGTCATCGTAGGTGACGTCCCAGATCCCGGAGAGATCTGGGCGAGGCGCTGCCGCATGGCCCTTCGCGCAGCCTACGGAGAGAACGCAGGTGGCGAGGATGAATAGAGCTGAAGACAAGGGTCGCATCCAAAACCTCGGCGCATCCACAGAACCGAAGGCCGACGCGCACGGCCCTTTCGAGGTCCATGTCGCGGTGGTCGGTTTCCTTCACCGTGCGCTCAGCGCGGGCAACTCGGGAGATGAACCGACGACGGAGCCGTGCGCGCGCAGCGCGTCGCGACGTTCGCTTCGCAACCTGTTTCCACGTCACTGCCGCAGCTGGCAGCCCGGCACTCGAACGCAGGAGACGGCCTTCGCCTCAACCGCGAGGGCGCTTCGGCGGCTTGAGCTTCGGTGGCTTGAGCTTCGGTGGCCGCTTCTCATGGCAGTCGAGCGTGCCATCCTCATCCCTGTCGGTGTCAGGGATACCGCAGCCACAAGCTCCGGGGCGGGCTTTGCTTGGATCGTCGGGGCAGCCATCCAGGCAATCGGGCGTGCCATCGGCGTCGACATCACGATCCGAGATACCGCATCCACACACGCCCGGATCGAGCTTGAAAGCATCGTCGGGACAGCCGTCGGCAGGTCGCGGCGTGCTCGCATCATCCTCGGCGTCGTCGCTGGGCTGCGTCTCCGGCCGTTGACCCGCGTCGTTCGGGCTCTCGTCCAGGTCGTCTGGCCTGCCGGCGGACACCGGCTCGGGCGTCGTGTCGGGCTCGGGCGTCGTGTCGGGCTCGGGCG